>CAZCQT010000358.1:0-2490 GCA_964500905.1 uncultured Moorellales bacterium | reverse complement strand
ATTTCTTGGTAGCTGGCGGATAATCCACCTCTGCGTGCCACCGCAATAGGACCTCCCACTTTCCAGCTTAACCAACGCCCATTCTTGCCGGCAACCATAGCAATTCTTTGAATGGCCGCCATTAAGTCTCCCCGTGCCGTACCATAATAAACCGGACCTCCTACAATTAGGCCCTCTGCCTCTTTAATTTTCTCTATGATTTCGTTAAGACCATCATCCAAAGAACAGCGGCCCAGCTCACTGCACTTATAGCAGGCAATACAAGAGCGGATACTTTTGTTATGTAAAGAAATTAGTTCCGCATCTACCCCTTCACCCCTTGCCACCTCCGCACAAGCCTCCATCACCTGCATAGTGTTTCCCTTTGGTCTGGGACTTCCGGATAAAAAAATAATTTTTGGCAAATTTCCATCCCCTTTCCTGATTCGTTTGTTTATCTCTTAAATTTCTGTAACACTATTTTACCGGGCTTCTTTAAATAGCTCCCTATAATTTAAAAACCAGTAACATTTAAAATGCCTTCACTTTTCAACCGATACCTTTCAACCTTCAGCTATGAAAATTTAATTAACCGTTCCGTTAAATCTATGCTGATTTTAAAATGACTATGAACATAAGCAATTACAAAATCAAACAGGGATAAAATACAGGAACTTTTAAGTATTCAAAGGTTCCTTCGGATCCCTTTTAGTGCAGGGCTAAAAAACCTAAAGGGATACCGATAAAATTAACAGCATTTACATTGAAAAAGCACTGGGCAGATGCCAAGCTCAGCCCAATGCTTTGCATAAGGAATAAACTACGCCAGCTTGGTAATATCAAAAACTTGATTATTTAAACTTCCTCTTAGCTTCATGGCCTCGTAAACACGTTTAACCGCCAATTGAATGGCTGCTTCTGTCGGGCTGATTTTTTCTTCTGTAACAATTCTGCTGAAATCAGCAAATGTAGCCTTAATTCTTTCTCCCACGAACTCTAAAACCTCTTCCTGCTTACTTGGTCTGGCACTAAGAGATGAGGAATATTCCAAATTAGAGGCTATTACTCCACCTGCATTAGCCACTATATCAGGAAAAACGTAAATGCCCTTTTCCTCCAAAATAGTCATCCCTTCGGGGGTTGCCGGCATATTAGCCGCAGAAACAACCGCCTGAGCTTTGATTCCGGGGGAAACTTCCTTATTTAACACATGGCCTGCAGCCGCCGGTATTAGAATATCAACGGGCAATTTAAATAGCTCCTCGTTGTTTAAGGTCTGATTATTAAAGCCTTTTACTGTACCGTGCTTTTCCAAATGCCTTAATAAAGCGGGCACATCCAAACCCCTGGGATCCTGAACCCCTCCAAAAATATCAACTACCCCAATTAGTGTTACCCCTTGCTCTGCAAGAAATTTTGCTGTATAAGATCCCACATTGCCAAAGCCTTGGATGGCCACCTTGGCCTTGTTGGCAGGTATACCTAAATGTCCCAGGGTTTCTAAAACAGCTGTTGCCACCCCATAGCCTGTAGCCTCTTTTCTGCCGGGAAGCCAACCATGGATTCCCTCCGGTTTTCCGGTCACGGAAGCTGGATCCCCTGTAATACCACTAATAACAGCCATTTCCGGACCTGCAGTACCCATATCAGGAGCGGGGACATAGGTGTGAGAGCCCAGCAATTCTTTATGTTTCAGAGCATATTGTGTGATAATTGCCTTTTTGACTGTGGTTTCAAATTCAAAATTACGATCTTTAATACCAAAAAGAGCGTAAAGAGAATTAATGTCAACCTTGATACCGGACTTACCTCCGCCAAATTCAATTCCTGCTGCCGCTGTTTTTAAGGTCATCAAACGTGCCAGTTCACTGGTTTCCCAAACATCTACATCATTGGCCAGTCTGATTCCCCCTTTATAGGGCCCTCTGGCGTTATTATGAAGCACAATACAACCGTAAGGGCTAATTACCTTACCGAACAGTTCAACAGACAATCTAAATGCAAGTACCTCATTAGGCTGTACCAATTGATCAATTACTTCCTTGGAATATCCCAGTCTGCGACCTGCTTTTTTAACCAACTCGCTGGATACGTTTTCAGGCTCCCTATTACGCAATAATTCTTCAATACCTACTAATTCCACATTAGTCACTTTATGACCCCCTTAAAATATTAGTTCATGATAAAATCACAAAACAGTTTAAATATCTTCTCTTTTTTCTGCAAAAATCCTGCATCTTTAGCCAGGTACATTGTATACCTGTTCTTATTCCCATTCTACCCCTTCCAAGCCGGGGGCTTCTGCTTTACCTGCCTCCCCGACAACAGATAAGCCTTCTTTCAGCTTATTTTCCTTGGCTGCCATCTCTCCATCCAAATACAGAATAAAAGCCAGCAAACGAGCAACTGCCTCATACAATTCGGGAGGTATAGGCTTCCCCAGCTCCAACTGACACAAACTAGTTACCAAATCAGGATCGTCCTGCAATGGTACACCGGCTTCTTTGGCCT
>CAZCQT010000357.1:0-2494 GCA_964500905.1 uncultured Moorellales bacterium | reverse complement strand
CGACCCATCAATTTCTTTTATCTGATGGACGAATTTCGGGAGCGGATTGTGTTTCCTATCACCGATACCAGGGGCAGGGTAGTGGGCTTTGGGGGGCGTCTATTAGCCCCGGGGGAGCCAAAATACCTTAATAGCCAGGAAAGTAAGATCTTTAACAAGAGAGGTTTGCTTTATGGTCTTCACTTGGCTTTGCCTGAAATAAGAAAGCTGGGCCAGGTAATATTGGTAGAAGGCTACCTAGATGTGATTGCCCTTTACCAGGCCGGGTTTAAAAATGCAGTGGCATCCTTGGGAACTGCCTTTAGTCAAGACCATGCCATTTTATTGAAAAGATATACAAGAGAAGTCATTATTTTATTTGATAATGATGAAGCCGGCATTAAAGCAACGGGGAGAGCAATTGATATTTTTAGGGAGCAAGGTATAAAGGTTAAAATGGCGGATTTGCCCGGAGCCAAAGATCCCGATGATTTCATTAAGAGTTGCGGGAAAACTGCCTTGCAAAAGGAAATTGATGAGGCAAGAACAATTATTCCCTATAGGCTGGGGCAGCTAAAAAAGCAATATGCTTTAGATAACCCCAGCAGCAAAATAGATTTGCTTAAGGAATTGTTTCCAGATTTAGCTAAGTTGACCAGTCAAGTAGAGAGGCATGAGTATATTCGTTACTTGGCTCAGGAATTAGAGCTGTCGGAAGCTGCGATTTGGGATGATTTTAGAAGAAAACAGGGTGAAATAAGGGTAAAACAACAGTTTGCAAAGGATAAAAGTCCAGAAAAAAGGAATAATATCAAAGTAAATGTCAATTCCTTCCGAGATCCTTATCAAAAGGCACAGGAAAATTTACTTCGTCTGATTTTAAATCACCCTGAGCTTATTTTAAAAATAGAAAACAAGTTGAATTTGGAAACAATTCAAGATGAAACTTGTAAAGGTATTTTGCATTTGACTGGAGAATTATTTAAAAGTGCCAGTGACGAACCTATTACGGCTACTGATATCTACCATTACGCACCCAATGAAGCCAAGGATCTAGTAGCGAAATTAACAGCAGAGGACAGCTTGCCCGCTACGGATCAAATAATTGAAGATATATTAACCGGGATACAATTGCAATACTGGCTAAACCTAGTAGAGCTAAAGCAAAAATCTGTAAAGGATGCGGAAGAAGCAAAGGATTTCTTGCAGGTGCAAAATATTTTGCAGGAAATTGATGATTTGCAGCGAAAGATACATTCATTAAGATAGTTTGTTCTGGGTCTTATCCTTGAGGATAGAATAGGAGGGGGGGGAAGACGGTGCAAAAAGAGGCAAATAAAATGGATAGTATTAAAGAATTAATGAAAAAAGGAAAAGAACGAGGTGTTCTCACAAATAATGAGGTCATCGAGCATTTGCATGGGATGGATGTTACCGCAGAGCAATATGAAGAGATTCTTGAGCAATTAAGCAGCATGGGGATCGATGTGCTTCCGGACGATTCCAGTGAGTCTGATAAAACAAAAGATGGGGGTACCTCAAAAGAAGATGAAATAGATCTTTCTGTGCCTGAAGGTGTAGGCATCGATGACCCTGTACGGATGTACCTCAAGGAAATTGGCAGAGTACCTTTGTTAAATGCCGATCAAGAGATAGAACTGGCAAAAAGAATGGAATTAGGAGATGAAGAAGCCAAGCGTTTGTTGGCCGAGGCTAATTTAAGATTGGTAGTGAGTATTGCAAAAAGATATGTGGGTAGGGGAATGCTCTTTTTGGACTTAATACAGGAAGGTAATTTAGGGCTGCTAAAAGCAGTAGAAAAATTTGATTATCAAAAAGGGTTTAAATTCAGCACCTATGCTACTTGGTGGATTCGTCAGGCTATTACCAGAGCTATTGCCGATCAGGCACGTACAATCCGAATTCCTGTACACATGGTAGAAACTATTAATAAGCTGATTCGTATTCAAAGACAATTATTGCAGGAATTAGGCAGGGAACCTATTCCTGAAGAAATAGCAGAAGAAATGGATATTACTATTGAACGAGTTAGAGAAATTATGAAAATTGCCCAGGAACCTGTTTCTTTGGAAACCCCCATTGGGGAAGAAGAGGATAGTCATCTAGGCGACTTTATAGAAGATGAGGATGCTTTGGCCCCTGCGGAGGCTGCTTCCTTTATGTTGCTGAAAGAGCAATTGGAAGAAGTACTGGAGACCTTAACATCCAGAGAAGAAAAGGTTTTGAGGCTGCGTTTTGGTTTAGACGATGGTCGTTCCCGCACCTTGGAGGAGGTAGGCCAAGAGTTTGGTGTTACCAGAGAAAGGATCAGACAGATTGAAGCAAAGGCCTTAAGAAAACTAAGGCATCCCAGCCGCAGCAAAAAACTTAAGGATTATTTGGAATAGATTTCAGGAAATATTTTTTCTGCTTAAACCCTTGACCAAGTAGTTAATATGTCTTATAATAGCCAATGTGAACGGCCTTCCTCGGTAGCTCAAAGGTGGAGCATCCG
>CAZCQT010000356.1:0-2498 GCA_964500905.1 uncultured Moorellales bacterium | reverse complement strand
CCTTGGTGCATCAATTATTTCTATTGCTGCCGGCACTCCGGTGGCCTATGTTGACACCGTGGTGGATAAGGCCGGGGAGCAGCTTTCTATGTTTGCATTTGCACCAATTTTAGCGGTGGTCACCTTAATCCTCTTATTGGTATTTGGTGAGAAAATTTGGGCAGCCAAGGAAGTGTCCGCTGCACAAAAAGTTGAAGAAGTATCCGTCTAGCATTTTTGTTGCTGTTTAGTGATTATATTACAAAAGGGAGGGGCTCTGCCCCTTCCTTTTACGTACAGGGAATTCTATCAATATTAAAATCAAAGTCCCAAGATTTTTCGTATCTGTTTGGCACGACTTCTGCTAACCGGTATTTCACTGTTTTTAACATCATCAACAGTTAGAACCAAGGTTCCATTATAAAGGGGCGTTACTTCCTTTGCCATTTTTATATTGACCAAGTAGGAACGGTGACAACGGTAAAATTGTTGAGGATCCAGCCTTGCTTCCAACTCCTTTAATGTAAAACGAGTAAGAAAGCTTTCCTTAGCGGTGTGAATGTAGCTGTAATCCTGACTGGCATGAGCAAAAACAATATCATTTTCCTTTAAAAGTATTGTTTTGCCGCAGTGTTCAACAGGTATCAGGCCAAGCTTAACGGCGTCGGCAGCTGCATCCTCTTTTGGTTTTTTAGTGATATCACGCTCCTGAACCCTATTGGCCACCTTGCTGATTGCTTTTGCTAAGCGGGCAGGATCAATAGGTTTAAGCAAATAATCAACGGCATCAACACCAAATGCATTGAAAGTAAATTGCTCATGGGCGGTGATAAAAATAATAAAGGGGTTTTTGTTGATGTTTTGAATTTTTTTGGCCAGTTCCAAGCCTGAAAAACCGGGCATATCAATATCCAAAAAAAGAATAGCATAATCAACCGCCTTGATTAATTCCAAAGCTTCATAGGAATCCGCCGCTTCACCAACCACCTGTATTTCAGGATGGCTTTCCAAAAGATAACGTAGCTCCTTGCGGGCAGGGTATTCGTCGTCAACAATTAAAACCTTGAGATTCATCATTAATGGGCTCCCTTTTTATGCTAATTTCTTAATTGATTAATTTGACAAAGAAAAGTAAAAACCTTTAAGAATTCCAAAAAATATTTTAAACAGTTGGGACAAAGCTAAAAAAATAGTAATATTTGCCTACCTATTTATATATCTTTTATTAGTAATCAAAAATTGGAAAGGGAGGTAGAGATTTTGAGATTAACATCGGGTCGGCAAATTACATTTATTGCTTTGATTCTTGTTGTAATGCTACTTTTAACCGGTTGCAATGCCCTAAATACTTTATCAACAATTAAAGCCCGTTTTAATAGTGAACCCGAATCGGCAGAGCCGCCTGTAATTAGCATCCCCGAATTACCAATTCCAACTCCGGTGGATAACACTATTCCCAGTGAATTGAAGGAGGTAGTGCTTTATTTTGCAGATGGTTATGGCCAATCCTTAGTGGCTGAACATCGATTGATTCCTAGGGAAGAAGGGATAGCCAGGGCAACTATCAATGAGCTTCTAGCCGGTCCGGACTTAATTTCCGGTTTTTTGCCCACTGTGCCCTATGGAACTGTTTTAAAAGACATTAATGTAAAAGATGATGGCTTAATTATTGTAGACTTTAGTAAGGAATTGATTGAAAATCACGTTGGTGGGGATTTGGGGGAGGCCCTGACCGTGTTTTCTATTGTCAATACCTTGGCACAGTTTCCCACAGTTGACAGGGTACAATTTCTGGTAGAAGGGCAATTGGTTGAGACAATTGCAGGCTCAGTTAATATCTTTGATGCTGTTTATCCTGATGATAGCTTGGTTATGGGGGGAAACTTTGATCTAGAGTAAACATAAAAGAATAAAACGCAAAAAAAAACAAACCGGGCGGGGTTAAGGTTTAACCGACCCGGTTATTTTGTTGTTCACGGCTTGTATAGTTTTTTAGTGCCTCAATATAATGGCTAAAATGATTGCAAATATATTTTAAACCTAGTTTTGTAAATTGGGAACAAACACCTAATTTTATTCGTCAAAAACTTAAAGGATTTTCGACAAGAAACTAGAATTATTATTAGATTAATACAATTTATGATAATGAAAGGAGGTGAAAAATTTTGATGAAAGGTAAACCTGCCATATGGTTCACAGTATTGTCAGTATTATTATTCTTTTCTCTTGCTGGAGTAGCTTGGGGGGCTGAGGGAGATACAGCCATAGTTACCGGTAAAGTAGTAAATGTCAGATCAACACCAGACACTTCATCTGCCAAAAATATTATAACCCAAGTAGCCGGCGGAGATAAATTGACTGTTTCTGGTAGTCAGGGAAATTGGTACAAGGTTACAACCACCAGTGGCAAAACAGGCTGGATTTCCGGTGATTATGTAGAAATCAAGCAAACACCAAAAACAGAACAAAAAGCAGCAAACTCATCTCTTGTAGGAAATGAAATAGAAATTACAATTGAT
>CAZCQT010000355.1:0-2500 GCA_964500905.1 uncultured Moorellales bacterium | reverse complement strand
TGATTAAACCCATTTTCTCAGGCAAACCATACTTTTGCTTTCTTGTTAAAATTATAGAGCCGTCTAACTGCAAATCCCTCAGTAATTCTAAAAAATGGGGAGTATCGACAATTTGTAACTCTTTAATCAATTCTTCTGCCGATAGCGGCTTATAGGTATTTTTCCGCATTACATCTAATAAATTTTCTCGTTGCAAATTTTAACCTCCCTTGTTTCTCTAAAAAAGCTTGCCAGGTTTTCCTGTCCCATATCCTCTGTCCTCTGTCCTCTCTTCAACCTACAGCCCCAACTCTTTGGAAATATCCTGCATTGCCTCTAAACTGATTGTTAAAAATTCTTCTAAACTCAAGCCCAGTTCTGAGCAGGCGGCAATTTGCTCTCTATTGGCACCCCTGTCAAAGGTTTTCTCATGGTAACGGTTTAATAAAAAATCTACATCAATGGCGGCCAGGCTTTTTTCTGATTTGATTAGAGCACCCGCCACTATTAAACCGGTAACGGGATCTGTGGCGTAAAGGGCCTTGTCCATTAAGCTTAGTCTTGGCAAGCCGTGGCATTCATTATGCACCTTTCCGGCATAAATAATTTCCTCGGGCAAACCTATCTCCGTTAGCATTTCAGCCCCAATCAAACTATGTTTTGTCGGCTCATCCTTTGTTTCTTCATAATCAATATCATGCAGCAAACCGGCTAATTTCCAGCTTGCTTGGTCCTGGGCAAATTTTTCTGCTAAGGCACCCATTACCGCTTCGCAAGCCAGACAATGCTTCTGTAAATTTTTATTGGTTACATTTTTCTTTAACAACTTATACGCTTCTTCCCTTGTTAACATAATCTCACTCCCATTTTTAACTTTGCTGTTATTATAATACAAAAACAAGCCTTTAACAGCTTATAAGAAAATAAAAATAGCAACAGTATATTATTTTTTGGAATTTACTTATCTCAAAAGGAAGCACTTTTCCTTTTACTAAGTTATTTTTTTGCAAGGTCTTCCGCTTTTACAGATAATAGTTTACTGGTGGCTTTGGCTAAAATTTTACCTTGACTGTTTTCTATCCAGCCTTCCATTTCGTAAAGTCTTCTGTCCTGTTTGAGAATTTTGCTGTAAATGCGAAGCCGTTCACCCATGGGGATTTTATGCAGATAACGAATAGTCATTTCAGCAGTTACTACAAATACACCTTGGGTAAACAAATTATTGGCCATTACTTCATCAAGAAGAGTAGCAGTGATGCCACCATGCAGAATACCGGGATAGCCTTGAAATTCCTCTCTTGGGGTATAGTCGCTATAGAAATTTTCTCCATCCCTAATAAAGTCTAGTTTAAGCCCGATGGGATTTTTGGAGCTACAACCAAAACAATAATGATCCAAATCAGTTTTTTTCATCATAAATACCTCCTGTTTTTGAAAAGCGGAAAGCTGAACATTTTCAGCATTCCTTTGGGGTCATTTTGCATGCGATTCTTTTTAGGAGATTCTTCACTTCGCTGCGCTTCGTTCAGAATGACAGTCATGAAGACTTCTGCATCAATGTCATCCTGAGCGTAGCGAAGGATCTTTACCCAAAAGGAATGCATGCAAGCAATGTTAGACTATGTCTGGCCATTGCTAGACGATATACCCCTACTTCCCGTCTTCCACCATTCTTTTAATAAATTCTACCGCCTTTTGGTTTACTAGATCCTTCTCCAAACTTTCCGTCACTATATGGCCGGAGTTTTCCAGCAAGACCAGCTCCTTGGTGGAGGAGCTAATTTTTCGATAGATTTCCTGCCCACTGCCGGGCAAAATTACATCATCGATTTTTGTATGTATAATTAAGGTGGGAATTTTTATTTTATGTAAACTTTGATTGGAAATTTGAATAAATTCATATAGGCTGCCAATGGCTTTTAAAGGCCATTTTGGATATACATAGCGACCAGCCCTTTTGTTAAATTCTTGCTGGCCGGGAGTCAGTTTGAGCTTGGTATAGGGAATAAAAAACCTGGCATATTTAGCATACCCGGCCTTTTTATCTACCAAGCCTGTAGGAGCAGCCATAGCAACTAAACCATCCAGCAAGCCTTGGGAAGCCGCATACAGACCTAGAGCCCCGCCCAGGGACAGACCAAAAACCCAAACTTGAGTGCAATCCCTTCGCAAATAATTAATATCTTGTTCCAGGGACCTATACCAATCCATCCAAGTAGTTTTAGCCATTTCCTCCGGTGATGTGCCATGACCTGCTAAAAGGGTTCCCTTTACGGTGTAGCCTTGCAAATGTAAAAGCCGCCCCAGGTCGGCAACCTCACCCGGGGTACTGCCGAAGCCATGAACCATAACACAGCCAATTTCGTTGCCTGAAAAGAAAAAGGATTCTTTGATTGGGAGTTTATTCATTGGAAACCTCCTTGTGTAACAACGGCTAATGTGGTCTAATGTAGTTTAAACCTTTTGGGGTATTTCTTTGGGGTCCGAGATTCCTCACTTCGCTTCGTTCAGAATGACATTG
>CAZCQT010000354.1:0-2505 GCA_964500905.1 uncultured Moorellales bacterium | reverse complement strand
CCAAACAAGCCCGCTCATACTATTTAAAATATGAACACTATTTTGAGCGGCTAAGCCCATTTCATTTAGCCCCAAAGCATGGGGTACAGATGAGGCAGCTTGCACAACTACAGCGGCTAAAATAGAGTAACCAAATATCTTTTTACTGACATCCTTTAGTTGACCAACACCGGCTGCCAAGAAAAGCAAGGCACCAAGAGCAACAGTAGTAGCGTAAAAATCAACAAAGGTATTTACTCCTTGCCAAACAGGAGCAGCAGTAGTGGTGTAGACCTTAGCCATTGAGAACACAACTACAAGTCCTAAAATACTGCCAATTCCGCTTAAGGCAAGGCTAAGATTTTTATCATCGGATCTTAGATAAAGTACCAGGGCATAAAGTACAGCCACTCCCGCAAAGGTTCCTGCTAAAACGGCCTCAGTGCTTAACCAGGACTGACCAAATCTAGCAAGAACATTTAGAGCGGATAGGGGATGGCCTAAATGTGCAAAGGAGGCAAAAACCCCAATAACACCAAAAACAGCGGTTCCTAAGGCGGCAAGCTTAAATCTTTTATCTTTGTAAAGTGTTTCCGCCAAAAATGCAAACAGCATTGTTCCCACAGCGGCCTGCATGCACAGACTAAATATCAATAAACTAGTTTCACCCATTGTTTACACCGCCTTTTCCTGATAATCTTTTTGTTTTGCCGAAGTTTTTGGATTAACTAGTAAAGACGGTTTTGTTATAGAGGAAGAGGGTAAGATGGGTAGATCACTGATTAATTCTTCCCCAGCGTGTTTCCTTTTTAGCTCATCAAGATCTCCCCACTCAAGTGCCCTCATAACACATGCATCAACACAGACAGGGTTTTCACCTTTATCTCTTAAATCTTTGCAACTGTCACACTTGCCTACCTTTCCCAGCTCCGGTATAAACTGTGGAGCCCCGTAGGGACAATTCCAGATACAGTAGCGACAACCTATACATTTATCCTTGTCATGCTGTACAGTACCATCTTCAGCTATATGCATAGCACCTGTAGGGCAGCCCACAACGCATTTGGGATCAGCACAATGGTTGCAGGCACCGGAGTAGTGATAGATACCTGGGGATGGGTATACTCCAATTTCAAAGGTTTTAACTAATCTAAAATTCACACCTATTTTTTGATCGTTTCTATCTTTACATGCAATTTGGCAGGTTTTACAGCCAATGCACCTAACCATATTAAAGTAAAAACCTTGGCGTCCCATTACAAATCACACTCCTTTTTAAAAAATTATTCTCTGTGGCTTCTGTACATCAGGAACAAGTGGGGTGCCTTTATATTTTTCAATCCTGCAGATAGCAGTATTCCAGCCAGAGGTTCCTTGACCCGTGGAGATAGCACCACAGAGCATATTGTCTGCACCACCGGTGTCGATACCTGTTTTTTCATCAATATCCGGCCAAGAACCATGTGGTAACCCTATAACCCCGGGCATAAATCTTTGAGTTAGCAGGGCTGTACGCAGTGTTTGCCCATGAGGGCTGGTAAGCAGTACAGTATCACCTTCAGAAATTCCATGCATTTTTGCATCATTTACGTTAATAAATAAAGGACTTGGCCAAGCCTCTTGAAGCCACTGAACATTGTCAAACACAGTGTGTGATCTCCGTAAATAATGGGGATTCATTACCTGGAACGGGTATTCACCCTTAACTTGGTTTTCCCAATCACTGAAGGTTTTTTCATATCCATCCTCTGGTTCTATATAGGTTGGAATAGCCTTGAGTTTGCTGAATCCCATTGCATTTATCGTATCTTCTAATTCTCTTGAATAAATAAGCAGTTTGCCCTTGTCAAAAAACTTTTCCTGTGTTGCTCCCGCAACAGCCGCTGGAGGATCATCAAAAGCAATGTAACCAAAGTTGTCACCTGGTTTGCGTTCAACCTGGTAAACGCCTTGCTTTTTTAGTTCCTTCAGGCCAATCCGACCTTGCTGGGGTTTACCTTGTACGCCCCATTCCGTAATGTCCTCTTGGGTTATTGTCACCAAGGGCTCCATACCTTTGCCATCATCAGTAACAACTGTTGTACCCGCAATTTTATTGAAAAACTGCTGTTTTTCATCAAATGGATATAGTTTTTTGGGATCAATACCCAGACGCTTAGCCAGCTCCTCCGCAACCCATGCATCATCTTTTGCCTCATAGAGAGGTTTAACTACTTGTGAGTACATGAATACGGTTTCCCTGCCGCCGGTTAAAAATCCGCCCAGTCTTTCCCACCAGGTAGTGACGGGCAAAACAATATCAGAGTATTTTGCCTGGGTAGTTAAAAATTGAGCATGGGTGACAACAAAATCAACTTTGCGATAGGCTTTAATACCTTTATTCATTCCATCCCTGGATTGCAATGAATTTCCCATGCCGCCGTTATAAATTACCCTAATATCAAGCTCACGTTCTTCGGCGGGTAGAAAAGGCCCACCATCCAAACTCCCGACATAATTGTATTTACCCTCAAGAATCGAGGTCCA
>CAZCQT010000353.1:0-2508 GCA_964500905.1 uncultured Moorellales bacterium | reverse complement strand
TTTCGTTTCTAATATATTATACGCAAAAACCGAAAAAATGTTTCAAAATTATTTTCCGGTACTCACCTTTCCCATCCAAAGATTAGTAGCCTTACCGCCAAAAAAATTACAGTCAAAACTAAAAATCCCGTGACGGTGCAGGCTGATGGCGAAATCATCGGTAAAACTCCGATAGAAGTGGTAATAGTCCCCAAGGCATTAGAAATTTTAATACCTGCAGATTGCACCGAAAAAACACAAATACATTAGAGGTGTTGCTATTGAAGGTTGATATTGAACAAGCCCGCATTTTAAAGGGCTGGCAGCGTTTTATCCAAAACGGCGAATTAATGTATAATATATCTGCACCAATTGTCAGATCTTGGCTGCGATGTCAAGATAACAACTTGTCGGCGGTTAAATTATTGCCTGAGAGATTGTCTTTTTTTACAGAAGTAGATCAGACCTTTTCCCCCCAATTATTGGTTTCCTTTGATGATCTCCTTGCTATTGTGTTTGATCATTTGGACGGACACAAGTTGCTATTGGCATTGGTAGATTCTAAAGGAGCCTTAACCGGTTGGAAAGGGAATACAGGATTTTTGTTGACGGGCTCTTTAAACAAGGGCACGGATTTTCGCGAAGAAAGCCTTGGCACCATGGCGGTAGGGCTTGCCTTAAAAGAACAAAAAACCCACCTAACCCGGGGTGCGGAGCATTATTATAGTTGCTATCATGGTTTAGTGAATTATGCAACGCCCTTAATAATAGATAATAATTTTGTCGGGGTTTTAAGCGGTTGGTCTTTATTTGAACAAAGCGATTTTATGGCAGCAATCGTTTCTTTGGGGCAAAATTTACTACATTCCAAAAGCAATAAAGATACATAAAGAATAAGTTTTTACAGCAAAGTAAACTATAATTTTGAACTAAAATTTTAGCAGCTATTTTCCTTGACATTTCACAGTTTTTGTGTGGTATAATGTACCAGAAAGGGGTGAAGCAGATGTTTGATAATGTGCAAGCTGTGCTAGAAAAAGTTCGTCCGGCCCTGCAAGCCGATGGCGGCGATGTAGAATTGGTTGCTGTAGAAGATGGGGTAGTAAAAGTGAAATTACTGGGAGCCTGCGGAGGTTGCCCCATGTCAACTATGACTCTAAAACAAGGTATTGAAAGAGTGCTGAAACACGAGATACCTGAGGTCAAAGAAGTGGTTCAAGTTTTTTAAAAAACAAGCGGGCTGAGAAAATCAGACCGCTTTTTTAATAAATTAACTATTTCACTTATGCTGTTTTGTTCAACTTAGCTGGTTTTACGTAAGGGGGAAATTATGTTTATTCAGATTACCAAGGAAATTGTTTTACTTCAAGGTACAAATGGAGGAAGAGTGCCTTACTCCAATAGTTTATTAATAGAGGACGACAGGCGTACCCTTGTGGATACAGGAGCGGATACCAAGGATTTAAAAGCCGTTGTCTCGGATTACCCGCCGGAATTGATTATTAATACTCATTTTCACTTTGATCACACTAGGGGTAATAGGTTTTTTCCCGAAACAAAAAAGATTGCCCACCCCTGGGAAGCAAAAACCTTAAGCAGCAGCAACTTATTTTTAGCGGCGGCTGGCTTGTATAAGATAGGAGAAGAAAAAGTTACACAGGGCTTTTATAGGCAGGATTTACCTATCGGTGAAGTGGACGGTGCTTTGCATGACGGAGATGTTTTAGATTTTGGAAAGACACAATTTGAAATTATTCATACTCCGGGGCACACCCCCGGGCACTTGGCTTTATATTGCCATCAGGAAGGCCTCTTATTTGCGGGGGATATTGATTTAACATCCTTCGGCCCCTGGTATGGAAATCCTGGCTCTAATATTGAGGATTTCAAAAGCTCTATTAAAAAGCTAAGGGATCTGAAGCCAGACATAGTCTTAACAGGCCACGGCGAGCCTGTGGAGGACGGGATTTCAAAAAGATTTGATAGCTATTTGGCCGTTTTTGAGGAAAGGGATCAACGATTGTTAGCCTTTTTAAAGGAGCCCAAAACGGTGGAGCAAATTATTGATGAGAAAATTATTTATAGGAGGCATCCCGAGCCTGTGGCTGTATATCGCTTATATGAAGGGCTATTAATAGGAAAACATCTACAAAGGCTTTTAGAAAAAGGTCTGCTATTAAAAGAAGGGGATAGTTACTGGAATCCCTGGTACAATGCATAAACAAAAAGCCTCTTATTATTCGCTTTTCTGAAGAAAGTAGCGTTCCTTTTGTTGAGGCGGGTGAAAGCGAATTGAGGGTTTAGTAAGCTTAATGTCCCTAAACCCCGGAATTGCTTCCACAGTTTCAGTTTGCTGAATCTCATTAAGATCAATTATTGTTAATGCTCCTGTGGTACAGGCTTCGACACAAGCGGGAAGCAATCCGCGATCTTGGCGAGGATAGCACATTTGACAGCGTGTTACCTTATTAGTGTTCACATTATATTGAGGGGCTCCATAAGGGCAAGCATTGACGCAAATGCGGCAGC
>CAZCQT010000352.1:1291-2511 GCA_964500905.1 uncultured Moorellales bacterium | reverse complement strand
TAAGGTTAATGGCATAATGATAATTGACATTCAAGAGAGGAAGAAGCAAATGATTCTAGCACAATGTCAAAACCTGCAAAAAAGTTATGGAGTTAACCAAATATTTAAGGATATCTCCTTTATAATCGAAACAGGTGGCAAATTAGCTCTGGTTGGTTCTAATGGGGCAGGTAAGTCTACCTTGTTGAAATGTTTAGTGGGAGAGGAAACCCCCGATTGCGGCACCATAACTTTCGCCAAAAATCTTACGTGGGGATATTTGGCGCAACAAATATCCATAGATGAGAAAGAACTAACCGCCTTTGAGTTCACCTTAGAGGCTTTTCAGGATTTGATTCTATTGCGCAAACGCCTAAGGGATACCGAGCAAAAGATGAGTGAGCCCAAGGTTTATAATAATGCTGCAAAGCTATCGGAGGTCATGAAAACCTATGGAAACCTAACTACAGGTTACGAGATGGCAGGTGGCTATACCTACGAGGCAAAAACAAAAGAGATACTCACAGGTTTAGGTTTCAGGCAGGAAGAATGGGAGCGACAGGTAGCCAGCTTTAGCGGAGGTCAGAAAACAAGGTTGGGATTAGCCCGCCTTTTGGTCCGAGAGCCGGAACTGCTGATTTTAGATGAACCTACCAACTTTTTAGATCTAAACTCTATAAACTGGCTGGAAAATTATTTAAAACAATATAAAGGTGCTATGTTGGTTGTATCCCACGATCGTTACTTTTTAGACACCATTGCTACCAGGGTGATGGAATTAGAAAATGGGCAGTTAGATGCTTACTTGGGTAATTATACAGAGTATGTCGTTAAAAAGGCACAGGCAGAAGCGGCAGCAAAAAAGGCCTTTGAACTTCATGAGGCACGCATTAAAAGGCTGTCCGCCTATGTAGAAAGGTACCGAGCCGGTATCAAATCTAAGCAAGCAAGAGGTAGGGAAAAACAACTACAGAAAATCTCACCTTTAACCAAACCTAGGGGTGGGGTCTGGGCTAAAATGCAGTTTACCCCGGCCGGGGGCAGTGGGTTACAGGTTTTAACCGTAAAAAACTTATCCTTTGGTTATGATGATGAAATGCTTTTCGATGATTTAAACTTTGAGATCAATCGAGGAGATAGGGTAGCCCTAATAGGAGATAATGGCACGGGCAAAACAACTTTACTAAAAATTATTCTTGGTGAAATCTCACCGAAAGCAGCTAAAATAAGGTTTGGAAGCA
>CAZCQT010000352.1:0-1191 GCA_964500905.1 uncultured Moorellales bacterium | reverse complement strand
CTTGACATGGAAACAAGGCAGGTTTTGGAGGATGCTCTACAGGAGTTTAGCGGTACGGTTTTGATGATCTCCCACGATCGCTATTTTATTAATCAAATAGCTAATCAGGTTTGGGAGTTAAACAACAAGCAGCTTGATTATTTCCTTGGTGATTATGATTATTATCTTTGGAAAAAGGAAGAAACCAGGCTTCGGTGGGAAAGGGAAAATAAGTTGAAAATCGAAGCCTCCGTAATTAAGAAACCAAAACAAACAAGTGGAGAAAAAGCAGTAAAGGTAGACATCAAAGAAATTGAAGAGGAGATTTTCAAGAAGGAGGAAAGGCTGGAGGAGTTGGTAAACCTTTTAGGGGGACAGGAAATCTATAGAGATACCGAACATTTAATAAAGATACAAAGGGAATACAATTTTTTAGAAAAAGAAATGGAAAGTCTTTATGAAAAATGGGAGGCAGCCATTAACAAATAGGGGAAGTTATCCTTTGATTGTTCTGCAAAAATGATTTAAAATTAAACTGCATTTAAAATTGCAGTCAAAAAAAGAGAAATGAGGATAGCCAGCCTTGAACACTAAATTGACCCAAAAGATAATGCAATTTGATTATGCCCTCAACTTTCGGGAGGTTGGAAGGTTGATGACGGCAGACGGACTAATGATGAAACCGGGTAAGCTTTTTCGCTCCGATGATCTATCACATTTATCCAAGCGTGATCAAACGAGATTTTCAGAGCTTGACATCAAATTAATTTTTGATTTGCGGACCGAGAAAGAGCGAAAAAGTAAGCCCCATCAAATTCTCGATAAAAGCGGTATCCGTATTGTTCATATCCCCATGCAGAACGAAAATCACGTTTTTACGGGCATGGAGCTTTTAAGATTCTTAATTGGTGATTTAAGAAAAATGGATTTCGATACATTTAAAAGGCAGTTCTACCATAGTATGGCCTATGAGCGAATTAACCAAATAGGGCAAATACTAACATTGTTGGCGGATAGGGATAACCTACCGGCAGTTATTCACTGCACTAGTGGTATGGATAGAACAGGCTTTATTTCGGCAATCATACAACTACTGGTAGGAGTTCCCTACCAAACGGTTTTGTCTGAATACTTGTTATCCAATAGCCTTCTTCAAAAACGTATGCAAAGGTTGGGTAAATATATAAAATGGCTAAGTTTGTTTCAAATTAC
>CAZCQT010000351.1:0-2515 GCA_964500905.1 uncultured Moorellales bacterium | reverse complement strand
CTCCGCCGCCCTTACACCAAATAGCTCGGTAAAAAAAACACCTGTAAAAACCTCTATAGAAAGAAACAGTACCAGCAGATTGCAGAACTTTGGCCCTCTATACATTCAGAACCCCCTCCTTCATTTTCCTTAAAGCCCCAGGCTGTGGTTTGAGTTTAAATACATATGTATCATCTGCCAATACAAAAAATGCTACCTCCCCTTGCTGATGTTCTTGGTAAAGGATAGGTCTTCCAAGCTCATCTGCCAGCTTCAGCAATTCCTCAAAAGCACTGACAGCAAAAACCCTACCCGCATTTGAAGTTTCCGGCCCAGCCTTGTAGCTGACAATTCTATCCCCATGTTTTCTGAGCAATAATGCTGTTTGTTTCTCCAGCCAGGTTTGATCCTTATTTCGATCCTCCGTAAATATCGCAATTATGAAGAGCAATAGCGATAGAAATCCCATGGCTATTGCAGCTGCCAGCCTTTTTTCTACCAGTAAAGGTGTGGGGATTTTTTCAACCTGTAGAATGCCATCCTCTTTGTTGCCCTTTAAATTTCCCCCAACAATAAAGGTTTTCCCTCTAAGAGGTATTAATAGCTCGGGGGTAAAGCTCTCTTCGATGATTCCCTTGTCCGTAGCTGCAGTTAGTTTCAATTGGTATTTAACCATTAACTCCAGCTCTTCCGGTATGAATTTTGTTTGCTCCTGAATTTCTTGGCTAAGCTTCAGATAATCAGCGAAAGGAATTTCTATTTCTTCATTAATCGCCATTTCTTTTGCTTGATTTTTAAAAATTTTAGGCTCCAGTAGCTGGTAGTTTTCCTGCCAAACCAAATACCTCTCCTTACCAATGTAGGCGGAGATAGATGCCTTGACTTCTAACTCACCGGTTAATTCCGCCTCCCTTTGACCAACAAAGCTGTATAAAAAATCCGTTTGAATTGTTTCTGTTGAATCCGCCAAGTAGGCCCTTAAAGGTGCTCCCTGGGTGATGGATACTAATTGATTTGGGCTGTAATTAACCTCATAATCCACCTGACCAACCTGCCGATAAGAATATACGCGAATTCTTTCTTCCAGTTCTGTTGGCCCGCTATAAAGATCAAATAGATAAACCGCAGCAGCAATCAATAAGATGCTTACCAGAAGGATAGCCCCCCATTTATACTTTTTATCAAGCTTTGCTCTTTTCACGAACTACCATCCTCCCAATTAACCAACCCGGGCTCCTCCGCCCTCCTAGTTATAATAGTGACCCAGCCCAATTTTGGCACTATATAGACTACCTTTCCCATTATTTGCTCAGGATAAATTGGCTCTATATCGCTGTTTACATTGGCATCCCCTTTGGTAGTAAAGAATGTCCTGCCGCTGCCATCCACCCCTTGATTCACCACCCTATGATTTACCCTAACATTGTCTAATTTAAACTGAATAATATCACCTGTTTCCACTGTCTCCGGGTCAACCTTTTTAATAATCACCATGTCACCGGGCAAAATTTCCGGGGACATACTGCCGGTCAAAATAGCATGGGGAAAGATATTAAACAAGCCAAGGGAAAACCAAATCACCAACACGGAAAAAATACTGGCAGCCATCCAGCCCAATAGATCCTTATTATCAATGCCTTCCTCTTTGCTCTTTAGTCCCTCGGAAAAATACAATTGATGTACCAAAACCAAACCGAAAGCCGGCAGCAGGGTGCCCGTTAATGCAGTCATCACCCAATTGAAATTTGGTAGGATAGGCGAAAACCACTCAAAAGCAGCCAAAACACCTCTATATACAATGGCAGGCAAAGGACCACCCAAGATTGCTAAATATGAAGCCAACATATTTTCACCCAGGGAAGGGAGATAGGTCTCACCAAAAAATTTTAGTATCTCAATTTTCTCCTTCAACAATAATAAACGGCTGGGGGAAAACCAAAAAAAACTAAAAACAAGACTGATCAATGTAATTCCTAGACCAATTCTATTTTTAAAAAGGCTTTTTAAAAGCCAAGCACGGCTTAGCTCCATTCCAACCAGGATACTGCCGATATAAAAGATATTAGTTGCTATACCTATTAGGGTGTGGCTATAGGGACTTTTACCAAAGCCCACTACAAAGCCTATTCCCCAATTTATCAACACTGTGCCCAAGCTGCAGGCCACCGCCAGCCAGCAAAGAAATTTTACCAGACGTAATTTGGCTAAAGGGCGATACTGGGGAAGAGTCGCAATATAAGCAGCAAGCAACAACCAAAGCGTTGCCGGCAGAAAGTAATTCCCCAAAAAACCGGCTATATATTTATTTAATACTAAATTATTTGCTAAGTAGATAATAACTAAAATAATAAAAATTTTTATTCCATAAACCCTGTTTGCAGAATCGATTCTAATCATCGTTTTCCTCTTTTGGATTTGCGTTTAGATCTTCTTTTATTTCCTTGGCCAAAGTATCAATTGCCTCACCCTCTGTAAGTATGTCTTCCGCGGGGGGTGATATGTCAATATCAGATTCTAGTGATACACCCTGTGCTGC
>CAZCQT010000350.1:0-2516 GCA_964500905.1 uncultured Moorellales bacterium | reverse complement strand
CAGTGGTTTTACCTGTACCTCCTTTACCGCTAAGAATCAAGAGTTGCTTCATGCTGCACCTCCTTAACTACTTCCGCTAAAATTCCTGTAAATAATTGATTGTATTTTTCATTTTCCCTGGCAACAATTTTAGCATCTGCATTAAGTTTTCCCAATTCAAAATCAAAAGGTATTTTACCGAGAATTCTGATGCCTTTTTCCAAGCAAAATTCCTCAGAGGGATTTCTTCCTTCGAAGCATTTGTTCAATATAACTCCATGAGGCTTATTGAACAGCTTTACCAAATCATACACCATTTCTAAGTTATGTGCCCCAAACAAGGTGGGTTCCGCCACTAAAACACAATAATCCGCGTCTTTAATGCTTTCCATTACAATACAGGCACTGCCCGGAGGACAATCAATTACAGTTATTTCGTCGGCGGCAGTTTCTTCTTTTAAAAGCTCAGAAATAATCGGCACACCTGTAGGTACACCAATTTTTAAAATACCGCTGGAAATGGTAACATTCTCCCAATGACCTTTTTCAATTTTACCGATAACTCTATCTTTTTCGGTGAAAGCCTTCTCAGGGCATAAAAGGGTGCAGCCCCCACAAGAGTGGCAAATATCTTCAAAAACAACCAATTTATTTGTATACGCCAAAGCGTTAAAACGACAAAAATCTACACATATTTTACAACCGGTACACTTTTCTTGATCTACTACCGGTATTTTAACAGTGACCTCTTTTGTTTCTATGTTTGCTGGTTTAAAAAACAGGTGTCCATTGGGTTCTTCCACATCACAATCAAGATACTTTGCTTTTTCAGCCACTGCTGCCAGATTTACGGACAAGAGTGTTTTTCCGGTACCACCCTTGCCGCTAAGAACAGCTATTTTCATGTCATTAACCTCCGTGGTGAAACCCTCCATGGACTTCAGTCAGTAAATCAAGGTTTCCATCAATAAAATCATCAATATTAGCTTGGGCCGTACCCGGCTCGGTCTTATAGAGCTTAATACCCGCTCCTTTTAAAACTTCTTCGGCGTTTCCGCCTAAGCGAGGTGCCAATGCAACGGTAGCCTTTTGGTCAATTACAAACTGGGCGGCCTTAATGCCTGCACCGCCGCTGCTGGCAGCCGCAGCATTATCAAAAAAACTGGCTTCCTTACTCTCCGTATCAAAAATAAGGAAATTGGCTGCTCTTGCGAAATTTTTACTAACATCTGATTCCAAAGATTGCTCATCCACTGGAATAACTACTCGCATATAAATCCTCCTTTATCAATTAAAAAATTATTTACTGAGGCTAATTCAAAATTGTTTCGGCTTACCTACCTTTAGGGTCTCTGTCCTCTGCCTTGTCCATTGCCCGATCCTCTTACCTGACCGGCTCCCTGACCCCTACCCTGTCCTCTGCCCTGTCCGGCTCCTTGACCCCGACCTTGCCCGGCACCTTGGCCTCGGCCTTGACCCCGGCCCAAACCCTGACCTCTACCTTGTCCCATACCTTGTTCCCTCCCTATACCTAATTCATCCTGCCTACGCCTTAAGCAACACTCACTGCCACAAAAGTTATCACTGCCATCGCCTTCGCAAAGCTGATAATCACCGCCTTCAATCTTCAGCAACTTTCCTTCAATCAAAGATTCAGCCACCTTTTTTCTGGCATCGCTGTAAATTCTTTGTACAGTTGTACGGGCAATATGCATTTGCTCGGAACATTCTTCCTGAGTTAAACCAACAAGATCGATTAAGCGAAGAGTTTCATATTCGTCAACTGTCATTAAAACCAACTGCTCGGGATCAGCGGAAACATCCAAAGGACCAAAACGTTTGCTATCCGGTAAACTACATACTTTTCTCCATTTTCTTGGCCTCGCCAAGGGCAATTCACCCCCTATAACAGTAAAAGCAACAGTATTAACCTGTTTACTGTTACTTTTACTATTCCCCTAATTAGTTATTTTTCCTCTAATAGGGCCTCTATTTCAGCCAATCTTTCCTGGAGAAACTCCTTCTGCTCCGTAAGTAATTCTTGCTGAGTTCTTGTAACAACAGGCACAGCTTGAGGGGACATACCATAACCCATACCGTAACCCATGCCTCTGCCAAAACCAAACCCGCGACCCATCCTGGCACCTCGGCCACGGCCTCCAAAACCTAAGCCATAACCATAACCAATATTGGCTCCTCCAAAACAAGCACCAAATCTTCTGCCGGTACCCATACCCATTCCTACCGGGCCGGTTCCATCTCTTCCTGGCATTTTTATTCCTCCTTTCATTCAAAAAATATAAGCTCCAATCACGACAATACTACGATTTTGCTGTATTACCCCGAGAACAAATCAAGGATCCCAATTCCCTAATCCTTTCAAAGATCGGACTCCGATATTCAGATCGGCAAAACTAAATCACTTGTGCTTTCTCCCGACCCTTGTAATTTTATTATAACCCATTTCGGGCATATGTCAATAACTTTATTTAATTTGTTTTCCTGGTAGTTGGAATTGCTATTTTCATGATCCCGGG
>CAZCQT010000349.1:0-2519 GCA_964500905.1 uncultured Moorellales bacterium | reverse complement strand
GTATTTTTGGCATTAAATGCTTCCCAATATACTGGCAAATCATCATCTTCAGGTCCGTTAGGGTCAGTATCGTAGTCATCGTCCCCCCATCTAAGATTTACATCTTCGGCTTTGCCGCATGGCATAGAAAACTGAATATCGATGTAGCTCTCCGAAGGATCACTGCTTGCCGCCGTAGCAAAACTAACTAGTGAACCTTTTGCGTAGCCTAATTTTGAATTCCCGTGTGCACTGGTACGAAATTTAATAGAATAATCGCCATCACTTTGTTTTACCCTAAACTGTACTACGGCCACCCAGAGACCCTCATGTCGTGGGACACCAGATTTTACAAAAATGTTATCATCATCCGGCACGGTCCATGTTATGCCATCGCAATCCAGAGTTTGACGTCCCTCTCCCCCGAGGATAGGATTGTCATTGCTGTCATGCATACCCTTTGGACTGACTGGGTTTTCACTAGCAGGGTCTAAATGGAAAGCGGTTCCATATACCTTAGCGCCAGTGCCACAGCCTGCGCTAGGATGAAAGCTTATTTGCCGCCCTGCAGTTGTCGGTTTACCTAATGAATATATCTTAATAGTAACAGTAGTAATAAGGCTTTTATTTCCGGCGTCATCATTGGGCTTGGTACTAAGAACCATATACGTTCGTTCGTCCGTAGAGTATTTTCTCTCTGGCAAACGCATAGGCATGTTTACATACTCACTCCATACATTGCCGGGAGTAGCCTCAGCTTTATTAGGAAATACTAGGCTTACAGACACAAACGCGAACGCCGCAAATAACACTGACATAGCTACATATTTAGGCGTAGCTAATATACGCATTACCACATGTCTCTTTCGTCGTAATATTCATTCCGTTTAAGAATATCCGTCATATCTAACATTAGTCCACTTGGCCACAATATTTTGTCTTTATCATTCTGTTGCAATGAATTATAAACATCCAAGCTCTGTTGGGCGTATTTTTTTGCTTCAGCCGAATGTTTTGTATAATACGCACTGATTGCAATTTGATAATTGTATTCTACAACTTGATAAGGTTTTTGATTGTGCTTCACACCCTCAGCTAAATTATCGCATTTAGATACATCCGAACTTAGTA
This sequence comes from uncultured Moorellales bacterium, assembly GCA_964500905.1. Taxonomy (GTDB): domain Bacteria; phylum Bacillota; class DULZ01; order DULZ01; family DULZ01; genus JBBAFB01. The sequence goes on along the minus strand of CAZCQT010000349.1, from coordinate 1,409 downwards.
ATCTGTAAGCTTTATCGTAGTTTTTTTCTTTCAGCAGTTTTGTCGCCTGAATTAATGTAAGTTGACAATTAATTTTCTCTTTCTGAGGAATAAGGATTAATGACAATACTAAAACGAGGCATAAAATTATGCCTGCTATGACAATAAGTTTTCTTCCCTTAACTCTGTTTCGGGCAGGAGACAACTTTACAGCCATCTCACCATCGGCACCACTGTTTACCATGATGCTTATGATTGTAGATCAAGATGCATGCGTAAGCAAGTTGCGCGACGCGTGTTTAATAATTACTCAGTTCAGAATATATACACCTTAAAAGCATTTGAGTGTGTATCTGAAGAAGTAATACTTATGCTTTCTCGTTAAATAGCCTGGTCATAGTAAAGCGTGCGCAACCCTTTTTTAGCATTTAGCCACACTCCGACATTCTGAATTTGTATTTCATGAGTATGGAGTTTGCTTGGTTTATTGTAAGTATCTCTCCACTTTGCGAATAACTTGTCGTAATAACCGCCATTCCATACAGACAAGCTAACTTTGCCTACTTTTTTGCAGCTCATTGATGCAACGGTAAGATTTGCTTCTGGTATCTCATAAGTGACTCCATTGTTGCCCGCCTCCTCCATTCCTTCTAATATGTCGTCCTTTGATGGGCCAATTAGAGACATATGAAAGTCGTCTGGAGACTTCTTACAGTCTTTGTGCCATTGCTTCTTGAGTTCCTTCATGGCTGCCCGCTTTTCCTTTGGAGTATCTGTGGGAATATAGTTTGTATAAATGATTTCAAGCCCTGCCCCGGCTGCGTGAGATTCCTCTGGATGTATCGCTTGTTCAGCGGCTGCGCCACCCAGAGCTAAAGAGCCAGCAGCGATGCCAGCGGTTAATTTGCGTGGCATTTTAATGTCTGATAAGCGATCAAATTGCGCGCTGGCAAACTCGGTCACTTTCGCGCCTAAGTCATGGATACGGTTTAAAAGACTTTGCTCTTGCGCAATGTCAGTTTCTGGAATAACCATAGGCTGATCAATCATTGGTTGTTCGTGGATGACGTTTGACATAGTACCTAAACTCTCCTCATACATAAAGGGTTACTATCTTTTCATTATATCATAAATGCTTTTGTTTTGCAATATGTTATGTTTTAAGATCTACTTTTTACTTCTGTCAGCTGTTGGTTTTCTGCTCTTACTCTATATCATAAGCAGTAAAAATAAATATGAAATATTTTACACTTTTTGCGTAAAACCCCTGTCACTCCCATCCTCACAGGATTTTCCCAGTTTTTTTCAGGGTCGGACCCTAGGAAGCGTGGTTTGCCTTTTAAGGAGTATCCTTAGGTTTAGGAAGTAGCGACTTGGGTGATATTTTTTTGATATAGCGCCGGTTTTCTTGGACAGCCTTACGGATGCTG
>CAZCQT010000348.1:0-2524 GCA_964500905.1 uncultured Moorellales bacterium | reverse complement strand
AGTTTATTTTCAACATAAATCCCAAAAATACCTGCCCATTTCAAAACTTTTTATTTCAGAACAAAAAACTTGCTATCATATCTTGTTTTTGTTAATATAAACAAAGATGTTTATTGGTTCAGCAGCGATCTAAGGAGGTGTAAATATGGCTAAATGTGAGGTCTGTGGCAAAGGGGTAGCATTTGGAAATCTTTCAAGCCACTCTAACATAAAAACTAGAAGATCATGGGGTCCTAATATCCAAAAGGTAAGAGCAATTGTTGATGGTTCTCCAAAGAGAATAAATGTTTGTACCCGTTGCCTTCGCTCAGGAAAAGTCCAAAGAGCTATTTAGTTTACTATTTATAAATCCTTAATATTTTAGATTCTTTTGCCTACAGCTATATAATTCCCTCTGTTTCCTAAAAGTAAACCGTCATAAAAGACTTGGCACGCCAAGTCTTTTATGCTTTTTAAAAACTATGTCCGCCCCTTATTTTTCCTGGATAGAACGCTTCACTGTTATTCTTTTTTCAAACCACAAATGCACCCGTTTGTAAACAAAAATTGTTGCGATTGAACTGATCGCGGCTTTTACCAAATTAAAAGGTACCACTGCTGATGTTATTAAAGGCAAAATCTCTGCTTGATTTATACCCCATAACGGAAGCAGAACAAAATAATTTGATAAGGACATAACTGTGGTCATGGCCAACGAGCCAGCAATGAGAGAGATTACGGCTCCGGATCTGGTATGCACTTTTTCATAGATTAGCCCGGCAATAAATACAAAGGAGCCGCCTGCTAAGAAAGCAGCCGCTGCACCAACAAGCCCGGAGGTTGCTTTCCCGGAGAGGAAAAATAGTGTTGTTTTTACAAGTTCAACTAAAATGCCCGCCCACGGTCCCCAGGCAAATGCAGCAATCAAACCCGGCACCTCACTTGGATCGTACTTTAAAAAAGGCGGGAAAAAGGGCAGCGGGAACTCTACAGTAAACATCAGTAAAAAACCCAAAACTGATAACATAGAGATGTTGACCATTTTTTTAGTAGACATATAATCACTCCATTTAATAATATAAAACGCAAAAAACCCATTGGATTATCCAACGGGTCAGCAACAGAGATATAACACTTATCTCCTTCTCCCATCCAGACTATACTGTCGGCTCTGGAATTTAACCAGATCAACATAAACGCACTAGTAACGTTTAGTTCGCGGGCTATACCGCCGGTAAGGAATTTCACCTTGCCCCGAAGGATCAATATTAACTTCGAACATAGCATAGCACTCGCCTTGCTGCATGTCAAATATTATTTTTGCATATTATTTTTACATTTGTATGCTATCCCATAGATTTTGCATTGCATCAGCAATGCAGCCATGCCCAAATACCGCTGAACCTGCAACTAAAATTTCAGCGCCTGCCCGAATTACCTGGGGTGCTGTTTGGGTATTAATACCGCCATCAACCTGTATGGGAATTTGAAGGCCTGCTTCAGCAATCATATTTCTCATATTTTTAATTTTTAATATCCCTTCCGATATAAACTTTTGCCCGCCAAAACCAGGGTTGACAGTCATTAAAAGAACCATATCCAGATTTGGAAGAATATATTCAAGTGCTTGCAGCGGGGAAGCAGGATTCAAGGCTACAGCAGCCTTTATACCATGACGCTTTATCTCCTGGATTGTGCGGTGCAAATGGGTGCAAGCCTCGTAATGAACTGTGATTAAATCTGCGCCTGCCTCAACAAAACGTATTATATGCTCATCCGGTGCCATAACCATCAGATGAACATCAAAGAAGAGGCCTGAGTGGGGACGGATAGCTTTTACAAGTTCTGAGCCAAAAGAAATATTTGGTACAAAATGACCATCCATAATATCCAAATGTAACCACCTCGCACCTGCCGCCTCTGCTTGGCTGATCTGTTCCCTTAAGCAACTAAAATCTGCGGATAGAATAGAAGGTGCCAAAATAATCATGTCAATAATTCCTTTCTTGGGCGATAACCTCAGATAAAAAAGTCAGGTAATTATTATACCTCCTTTTATCTATTAAGCCTTGTTCGCAGGCTTTTTTAACAGTGCAGCCTGGTTCCTTATAATGCAAACAGGAATTAAACCGGCAGAGCCCGGCATGTTGATGAATTTCAGGAAAAAAAGATCCTAATTCTTCCCGCCTAATTTCAGGCAAACCAAGCCGGCTGAAACCAGGGCTGTCTGCGACCAACCCCCCATCCTCAAGCGGCATAAGACTAGTGTGTCTGGTTGTATGTTTACCCCTTAGACCTTTTGACCCAATGCTGCCGGTTCTCAAAGATAAACCTGGTTGAATCAAATTCAGGAGACTGGATTTTCCAACCCCGGACGGACCAGCAAAAACAGACAACCGATCTTTTAGCTGGCTTTTAAGTTCATTAATCCCTTGATTTTTTTTTGTGCTTGTCAGGATAACCCGGTAACCTACCCCAGAGTACAGCGAAGCTAGTTCTCTGCCGGCTTCTTCGCTAAGATCAAGCTTATTAAAACAAACAACCG
>CAZCQT010000347.1:0-2526 GCA_964500905.1 uncultured Moorellales bacterium | reverse complement strand
CAAATTCTTAATTAGGATTAAATAGTTTTTCAATGTGACCTTTGTTACAATTTACACTAGCAAGATAAGTTGGAATAAATGTATAGGTACTCTTGTAACAGGGGAGGTGCAAATGTAAAAATAGTTTTTTATGATTTAATGAGTTGGGGGTTAAGCTTTTTAGGTTTAAGTTGCAGGAGAGGTTATAAAAAAGGAGGAATGAAAACAAGATGAGTTCTTTCATTGAAAGTATTGGCCGGAAAAAAATCAGTCGAAGAAAATTTCTAATAGCCAGTGCAGCGAGCTCAGCGGGGTTAGCGTTAATAGGTTGTAATGATAATTCCCTTTCAAAGATGAGTTCTAGTATTGATGCCGCAGCAATAACAGGAGAAGGGAAATGGGTTTCCGCGGCTTGCTGGCATAATTGTGGTGGAAAATGTGTGAATAAAGCGTTAGTGGTGGATGGGGTTGTAGTGCGACAAAAAACTGACGATACCCATATTGATAGTCCAACTTTTCCTCAGCAAAGATCTTGTTTGCGAGGCCGATCTCAACAGCAAGATATTTTTGGTGTAGGGCGCATTAAATTTCCGATGAAACGTAAAAATTGGGCCCCCGGTGGTGGCAAGAAAGAATTGAGAGGTCGAGATACTTGGGAACGTATTTCCTGGGATGAGGCCTTGGACCTCGTGGCTACCGAAATAAAAAACGCAAAAACGAATTATGGTTCCAATTCAATTTTTGCTTGTGCACGTACCCCTATCACACAAAAGATATTATATGAATATGGGGGTTGTACAACGCATTGGGACACAACTTCCCTGGGGACCTATCGTTTTGATTGGGCTAAGGTGGGATTTATTCCAAGTAGAAATATTAACGATCGGCTTGATCTCAAAAATTCAGATACAATTATTATAATGGGGGCTAATCCGGCGTGGGGGGTACCTAGTGTGTACTCATATAATTATTTGCAAGCTAAAAAGGCCGGAACAGAGTATATCCTCGTAGGCCCAGATTTTAACGCAACGGCAGCAATGTTGGATGCTAAGTGGATACCTGTTTATGGAGGTACAGATACTGCCTTTTTACTCGGGGTTGCACATACCCTGGTTGTTGAAGATGATCCAATAACTAACCCGATGATTGATTGGGAATGCTTAAATAAATATACTCTTGGTTTTGATGAAGATCATATGCCCGCTGATGCCAAAATTAATGAAAATTTTAAAGATTATTTATTGGGCAAATATGATGGCATTCCTAAAACAGCAGAGTGGGCAAGTAAAATTTGTGGTGCTCCTGTAGAAGATATAAAATATTACGCAAGAAAGATTCGTAAAGATAATAAGGTTACAGTGTTGCAGGATTATGCCCCTGCAAGAAACATGGGGGCTGAAGATTTTCCGCACATTTTTGCAACATTGGGCTTTATGACGGGACACATGGGCAAGTCTGGTCATGCGACCGGGTGTATCCACAAAGGCGCTTTAAATTGCGGACCAGCTCTAGTGAAGGCAGGTTCTAATGGATTGCCTTCAATTAGCAACCCAGTTGATGATTGTATTAATGCCCCTAATTTATGGACTTCAATTAATGAGGGTAGGTATTTGTATACCGGTAACAAAAAATGGCTACCAGGTGTGTGGAGAGATATTGATATCCGAGTGATCTATACTGAAGACCATGCTGGTTTGCAGGGAATTCCGGCAATGATGCATGGTATAGAGACACACCGCAAGGTAGATTTTGTAGTAACTCAAGCCTTTACTTTTAATACACAGGCTAAATTTTCTGACATTATTTTGCCCGTTACCACACAATGGGAGAGACCGGGTATGATACCATCCTTTGACAAGGAAGCGATGGTCGTTTTTTCGCAAGTTGTTGAACCTCTTTACGAGGCGAAATCAGACCAGTGGATTGCGATCGAGTTGGGTAAACGTTTAGGGGTTGATTATGAAAAAGTTTTCCCCATTGATGAAAAACAACAATTTTTTAATCAGCTCGCAGGTGCAACTGTCTTGGAGGCAGATGGCAAAACATATGTTCCACTTGTAACCATAACCGCCGAAGATATTGCAAGTTGGAGCGTAAAGGGTACACCGCAGGTTGGTAAAATTGGATTGCAGGCAATTATTGATCAGGGAGTCTACCAAGTTGAACGTTTTGAGGGAGATAATTACAAATATTTTAGTTATAAAGACTTTTTTGATGATCCAATTAATAACCCAATGGGTTCTAAAAGTGGATTATTCGATATTTATAGCGATTGGAAGGCAGATACCTTGAACTCTATGGGGTATGGCAATATGAAAATCAGACCATATCCATCCTATTTATTGCCTGAAGAATCCTATGAGGCCACGTTTAGTGATTGGGATAAACAAATTAAAGGTGAATTTCCATACCTCTTAAATAACATTCATTATCTACGGCGAACTCATAGCAATTTAGATAATGCGCCTTGGCTGAGGGAAGCTTGTTTTGCACCGGTTTTTCTGAATAGACAAGATGCCGAAAAGAAAGGTATCAAAACCGGTGATA
>CAZCQT010000346.1:979-2527 GCA_964500905.1 uncultured Moorellales bacterium | reverse complement strand
GATAGAATCGTTACATTGTTAGTGCTCATTGGACTTGAATTTTTCATTTTTTCCTTCCTTTCTTTAAAATACTGGTTTTGTAAAGATAAATTATTCAACCCCCTCTCTTGAAGCTACTGTGAACTATTCATTGGCTTTCCAATATACTCCATAAACTTTTCCCTGCTGATGATAAAAGTCCATTGCTTCCGTTTTATAGCTACACCAAACGGAAATTTCTCTTGGATTAATCCGGCTCGGACTGTTAGAGCAGAAACACCTAAGGCTTTAGCAACTTCTGATACTGTGATTTTTTCTAAGATAGTATTTTCCTTTCTTGTAGTAGCCATTTCTATTGCTCACCCCCTGCCAGCATCCATTCAATCAGCTTGTCCTTGATGAAAAGATATCTTTTTCCAATACGATAATAAGTTCCTTGTAACTTCTTCTCTCTAACCAGTCTCCAAAATTTTGTGTTTCCACACCCGATAAATTCCATTGCTTCTTTTGTGTCGAGCCGCTCGGGGGAATAGTTTTTCAAATTGTTTCTTTCCATTTTAATCTCCTTTTTGTTATAGTCCTCATTGAAAGGGGGATGAATAAACATCCTATCCGATAAAAAAATCAATGTCAACTGGTTCAGAGAATGAAAGAACAATATTTTAAAAGCTATTTATAAATCAAGCCCCTGTCTCTTTTTTCGGTTTTTCTCTAATTCCTTCACATCAATGCCCCACACCTTAAAGGCGATTCGGGTATTCACATGAAAGGGAACAACCACAGGGTGATCCTCTTTTTTCTCAGCTTCAATAACCGGTTTTTTAAGCCGCTGAACGGAAGCGTCAGAGGAAGTTTGGAAGATTTCCTTAATCTCCTTGTTACTAAGATAACCATTGCCATAATAAGCTCTTAAAGCGGCATCTACACTGGCAATTGGTCTCCGCTTAACTTTCATGATTTGCTCCTTTCTTGTGTTCGGTTCGTGTTGGTTGCCCCCAATTTAAGCAACCATATCAATACCGTATTTAATAGCCATTTCCTTCACAATCGCAACATAGATTTCAATCAAGCTCTTGTCCTCGGCGATAATATCAACTTTGCTTAGTTTATCCCGGGTGGATTTGAAAACTCCTTCCTCAAGAGTGCAACACAGTTTCGACGGTGGGCAACTTCAACCTTAAAGGAATATATTATAAAGGGATTTGTCCTAAACGACGAGATGCTTAAAAACAGTAAGCCATTCGGAAAAGATTACTTTGATGAACTGTTAGAGCGCATTAAAGAAATTCGTGCCAGTGAAAGGCGCTTCTATCAGAAAATTACCGACATCTATTCACAATGCAGCTATGATTATAGTTCAAGCAGTGAAACAACACAAACTTTCTTTAAAACAGTTCAAAACAAATTGCTCTTTGCAATTACAGGTCATACAGCACCTGAATTGATTGCCGGCAGGGTTGACGGTGCAAAGCCTAATATGGGTCTGACTACTTGGAAAAATGCACCCGGGGGCAAAATATTAAAGTCTGATGTTACCGTTTCAAAGAACTATTTAAAGCAAGAGGAACT
>CAZCQT010000346.1:0-969 GCA_964500905.1 uncultured Moorellales bacterium | reverse complement strand
TATGTACTTAGACTACGCCGAAAACCAAGCGCAACGGCAGAGGCTCATGTCTATGTCTGACTGGGTAGGTAAATTAGATTCGTTCCTGCAGTTTAATGAATATGAGTTGCTGATCAACAAAGGCAAGGTTGAGCGTGAGGTTGCAGACGCTCTTGCCAAATCCGAATATAAGAAATATAGGGTTTTGCAAGATGAAAACTATGTTTCCGACTTCGATAAATCAACGAAACTTTTTTTGAAGTCGAATGATTTAAACTGAAAGTATTGATGGGTATAGGCGTAGGAAGGCACTCAAACGATATAATAATTATAAAGTAGTTTAATTACTGCCTGTAGATGTAAAAATACATAATTTAAACAATTTTGTGAAGAATAAATATGAACACTTGACAAATATGGAGAATATGATATACTGTAAGAAGCTCATTCACCATGTGTGGAAGGAGTTCCTAAAAACGTCTTGTCTGCACAGGGCGGTTTTTACTTTTTAAACAGAACAGTTCCTACGAGCTTTTTATAAGCGCAATACGGTAGGCCATCAAAGCCCGCTTAGGTCATGGTACCTGGCGGGCATTTTAATATAAAAATGTTTGACAATACGTGTAGCACGTGCTACAATAAGAGTTGCAAGGAGGGGTGGCATTGAAAGATAAGGATTTATTAAAGTTATTATTAAAGGATGGTGGGGAAATAATACAAATTAACGGAAGTCATCATGTGATACAAAAAGGCTCAAAAATTGAGGTTATCCCGATCCATAACAAAGATATGCCGCCCGGAGTATTGAATAAGATTATGAAAAATACCGGCTTAAAGTAAGGAGGATTTGATATGTTGTTTGTTTATCCTGCAATATTTCACGAAGAAGAAAATTCATATTGGGTGGAGTTTCCTGATTTGCAAGGGTGCCAAACCTATGGGGAAACCTTGGAACAGGCAATTCAATTAGCAGAAGAAGCTCTGGGGCTT
>CAZCQT010000345.1:0-2530 GCA_964500905.1 uncultured Moorellales bacterium | reverse complement strand
TCCAAACCCTCCAAGCCTTGATTATCTATACCTGCAAAGCCCAAAACATGGGCAGCCAAAGAACCCTTGGGGTAGTATCGTTGGCTTTCTTCATACACTTCCACCCCAGGCAGATTTAGTTTTTTAATTTCCGGTCCTAATTCAAAGCCTATTTTTCTTTTAAGCCAAACAAAGGATACATTTTTGGTGATTTTCTCATAAACATCCGCTTCAGGAAGCTCCAAAATCTGGGCCAATGCATGGGCTATTTCCTGAGATTTTCCCGAGTTTTTTACCTGACTGGGAAAAACACCAATAGAATCCGTACTAATACTGATGGCCAATTCTTTGCCATTGCGATCAAAAATTATGCCCCTTTTAGCTTCAACTTTGACTTCCCGCAAACGATTTTGTATAGCTTTCTCTTGAAACCAGTCACCTTTAATAAATTGTATCCAACCCAGCCGCAAAGAAAGCAAAAAAAGAATCCCCACCATTATAAAAAACAGCCAGGTGATTCTTTTACGAATAACTAAAGTAAGGTTCATAATGGCCTCCTGAATAGCGATTTTTATGCATATCTGCTCTTTTAATCAAGACTTACCCTTTTCCAGTACTACAGCCAAAAGAGCCGCTACTTTTTGTTGAAATAAAGGCCTGCTATCTGCTTTAAATTGTTTTTCCTCCTCAGTTTCAGCAATAGCCAACAACGATAATTCCTTCTGTGCTTCACTCCAGCTGGTGCCGTCCGCCAATAACAAATAATCTTCCACTAAAGGTTTCCTCATACCAAGCTCCGCAACGGCAATGGCTTCCACTCTTTCTAAGGAATCCACTTTCATTGGTAATTGCCAACTCCTTTACTTCCGCCTTTAATTTGTTCAGCTCATACCCCTTAGTTGTGATCCCAACCGCTAATGAATAAAAGTGAACACCTCCGGCAAAAATAGCACAAATCATCAGTACCATTACAATTTTATAAAAACGGGGCTTATACTTTGCTCTGGGAACAGAACTTGGTTTTATAGCTGGTTTTGCATTGGCTTCACCCCGCCTTGGGGATTCAGCCGCCTCAAGAACAACTTCTAACTTTTCTGCAGCTAACAAACCTATTCACTCCTTCCCAATTAGAACCGATTCGGTTAAACCGTTTAGCCCCAACAATCCCCTGAATTACTATATTTTCTCTGCTGCCCGTAGCTTAGCACTTCTAGCACGCGGATTTCTGGTTATCTCTTTTAAAGGTGCCACTATGGGTTTTTTAGTCAGTATTTTATATAGTGGCTGTCCGCCACAATTGCAAACAGGAAATTCCGGCGGACAAATGCAACCCCTTGCGTTATCCAAAAAGTTTTGTTTTACCAATCTATCTTCCAGCGAGTGAAAGGAAATGATTACTACCCTTCCGCCGGGATTCAAAAAGTGAACCACCTTTTTTAAGGTCTCAGATAGAACTCCCAATTCATTGTTGACAGCGATCCTTAATGCCTGGAAGGTCCTGGTTGCCGGGTGCAAACCTTCTTGTCGGGCACCCTTAGGCACTGCCTTCAAAATTATCTCTACCAGCTCTCCTGTGGCTTTTATGGGAGAAGTTTTTCTTGACTCCACGATAAATTTTGCTATTCTTTTAGCCCAACGCTCTTCACCATATTTTAAAATTATTTCAGCCAGTTCCGCCTCCGAGCTGGAGTTAACTAAGGTTTTAGCAGTTAAAACTCCTTCTCTGTTCATCCTCATATCCAAAGGGGCATTTTGCTGAAAGCTGAAACCCCTTTCTTTTGTGTCTAATTGAAAAGAGGATACACCTAAGTCCAGTAAAAGCCCATCTATTCCCCTTATACCTAAGTCAGCCAGACAACAATCGAATGCTTGGTAATTAGTCTGGTAAATCTTATAATTATTGCCAACCTCGGAAAGACGCTTTGTTGCTACCTCAATGGCAGTCTTATCTTGATCTATGCCTATTAATAATCCGGTCTCTCCTAAGCGAGGCAAAATTTCTTTACTATGACCTGCTCCACCAAGAGTGCCATCAATGATGATTTTCCCTTCGGCAGGTTTCAAATAAGATAGGACTTCTTCCAACATTACGGGGATATGTGAAAAATCCATAATACCCCTCCTAGTTTAAAGTTCCAGATCCACCAGCTTTTCTGCAATTGCTTCGTAATCAGAGGCCGCTTTAAGATTATAGTCTTCCCAGACTTCCTTCGCCCAAATCTCCACCCTGGAGGATACTCCAATAATCGTAGCATCTTTTACTATTTTGGCATGTTCCCTTAAAACTTGAGGTAAAAGAATACGTCCTTGCTTATCCAGTTCGCACTCAACAGCACCGGCAAAGAAAAAGCGGGAAAAAGCACGTGCGTCAGCCTTGGCAAAGGATAGGTTTTTCAACTTTTGTTCAAGTAGTTTCCATTCTTCCATGGGGTATACGAACAAGGAATTATCCAAACCCTTTGTAGCGATAAACTTAGCTCCCAAATCATCTCGAAAGCGAACAGGTATGCTAACCCTGCCTTTTTCGTCAACGCTATGTTGATATTCCCCC
>CAZCQT010000344.1:0-2532 GCA_964500905.1 uncultured Moorellales bacterium | reverse complement strand
TATTGGGTTGCTTAAAGGAAACCAATCACTTAAGGCGAATTATCTTTTTGAGGTGGCATTATGAGTTATACAGCGTTATATAGACAATATAGGCCCCAAAGATTTGATGAAATCAAAGGGCAGAATCACATTAACCAGACCTTAAAAAACGCTTTAACCGCTGGAAGATTTAGCCATGCCTATTTGTTTTGCGGTCCCAGAGGCACGGGTAAAACCAGTACTGCCAAGATTCTGGCCAAGGCAGTTAATTGTCCAAATCTGCAGGACGGGGAGCCCTGCAATCAATGCCACAATTGTACCAGCATAACCGAGGGAAGCTCTATGGATGTGCTGGAGATTGACGCTGCCTCTAATAGGGGCATAGATGAGATTCGAGAGCTGAGAGAAAGAATCAGCTTTAGTCCTGTAGAAGGCCCATACAAGGTCTACATAATTGATGAGGTACATATGCTTACCTCGGAAGCTTTTAATGCTTTATTAAAGACTCTTGAAGAGCCGCCAAAGCATGCTATTTTTATTCTGGCCACCACTGATGCCAGAAAAATACCGGCCACCATCCTTTCCCGCTGTCAGCGTTTCGATTTCCGACAAATTTCTCTGCCCATTATTATGCAGGTATTAAAAGAGGTGGGTGAAGCCTCAAAGGTAAAAATAGAAGAGGAGGCCTTTTTCCTGATGGCCAGGCAAGCGGAGGGCGGTTTAAGAGATGCCCTGGGGCTTTTGGATCAGGCTATGGCTGGCGGAGCCGAAGAAATTACCCTTGAAGCAGTAGCCTCTATTTTAGGTGCGGTGGAAGATGAATTGCTGCTAGAGCTTCATCATAAAATCATCAATGGTGAAATCGGCGAGGCATTGGTCTTTTTAGATGGTTTGCTGGCTGAAGGGCGGGAATTAAAACAAATAATAAGCGATTTAAGTTTGTTTTACAGAAACCTGTTGTTAATAAGTTTGGGTGGTAAGGCTGAAGAAATTGTAGCTGCCCCCCGGGAAATAAAAGATAAATTACAGTCAGCTGTTCCTGTGACCTCTCAAGCACAGTTGCTGGAGGCAATCAAAATACTTAATTACCTTGAAGGAGAAATAAGGTGGACTAATCAAGGAAGGATCTTAGTGGAATTGGGGATAATTAGATTAATAGAGGTTTGGCATCCTCTTTCAGCCAAAGAAACCCCGAAAACATCAGCCAAGTTTCAGGCGGATGAATCTAAGCTTATTCCGGAAAAAGTCTTGCCAAAAATTAATAAGGCAGAACAAATTGAACAGCGGCAAGCCCCCTCCAAAAAAGGCTATCCCGTAGAGGAAGAAAAGGTGGTAGGTGTTGAAACACCTAAACTAAGTCCCCGGCGAAGCTTAGATCTTGCCGTAATTAAGGCCGGATGGGAAGGATTTTTAGAACAGTTAAGGAAAAAGGCAAATGTCAGTTATGTGGCTTATTTAAGGGAAGGAGAGCTAGTAGGGGCGGAAAATAATATTATAGAAATTCAATTCTCAAAGGAGCACCAGTTTCATAAGGAACAAATTGAAAGTGCCTCTGTTAAAAGCAAAGTAGAAGAGGTGCTGGGACAATATTTCGAAGGGGATTTTAAAATAGTCTGTGCTTTTGGGGAAAAAAGGCAAGCTAATAAAGCGGAAGATCAACAGCTTGATTTAGCTAAAGAGGCTCAAGCCATGTTTGGTGGAGAATTAATAGATACTAAAGAGAAATAGAAGGAGGATAATTAAAATGGGTTTTGGCGGTAATATGAACAAAATGATGAAGCAAGTACAAAAAATGCAGGCAGATATGGCAAAAATGCAAGCAGAGCTAGAAGAAAGAACAGTCAGTGCTTCAGCAGGCGGCGGGGTAGTGGAAGTAGTAGTCAGCGGTAAGCAGGAGTTGGTATCCATCAAAATTAATCCCGATGCTGTAGATCCTGAAGATGTGGAGATGTTGGAGGATTTGGTCTTAGCGGCGGTTAATAGTGCTTTGACCCAATCTCAGGAGATGGTGGCAGCCGAGATGGGTAAAATCACCGGGGGTATGAATATACCCGGCCTATTTTAATCCACTATGTTCAACCATGCCAGACCGGTTGCTGACTTAATTACTGAACTAAATAAATTGCCGGGAGTGGGCCCCAAATCTGCCCAAAGGCTGGCTTTTCATCTTTTATCCGTGAGCATGGAGGAAGGGGAGAAGTTGGCAAAGGCTATTTTAGAGGCCAAGGAAAAGGTAAGGCATTGCTCCATTTGCGGCAATTTGACGGAACAGGATCCCTGTGGTATCTGCCAAAATGAAGGGCGGGATCACACTATTATTTGTGTGGTGGAGCATCCCAGAGATGTTATTGCTTTGGAAAAAACCCGGGAATACAAGGGGCTTTACCATGTGCTTCATGGAGTAATTTCTCCCATGGATGGCATTGGCCCGGAGCAATTAAAAATAAAGGAACTGCTGGGTAGAATTCAAGCAAGCCCGGTTCAAGAAGTAGTGGTAGCTACCAATCCCAGTGTAGAAGGGGAAGCCACCGCCATGTACCTGGCCAGACTTCT
>CAZCQT010000343.1:0-2537 GCA_964500905.1 uncultured Moorellales bacterium | reverse complement strand
GCTCCCCCCTGTAAAAAAAGAACCTTATAATTATCGGGGATAGTTAATAAATCACGTAAATCTTGCTCTGCCTCAGCCATCATCCCCTCAATTACCCCTGAGCGGTGGCTCATCTCCATGATGGACATACCACTGCCTTGGTAATCCAACATCTCATCTGCGGCTGCTTTTAATACTTCTTCCGGCAAAACTGCCGGACCCGCTGAAAAATTGTAAACTCTGCTCATCTCCAACATCTCCATTCTTATTAAAGCCATTTTCTTGTAAATGATTATATCTATCTTTTTCGACATTGACAAGCAGAAGGTTTTAAGCTTTAAAAAGTATTAGCGTAACACTTGACAATTATATACCTATTCTATAAAATATAACTTAACTGAATTAAAAATCTTTATACAAGGAGTGGTATCAATGCTATTTACAAATCTGGATCATATTAACACAGCGGAAGAACTAAAGAATATTCTTGCAAAAAACGAAAATGTAATGGTGACCTGCGGCCGCATGGGACCCATGTGCACACCGGTTTATCAGGTCATGGAGGATATTAGGGATAAATACTCTCATGTTGCCTTTTTTGATATGGAATTTGATAATCCGGAAGCAGGCGTCATTAGAAACCTACCGGAGTGCAGAACCTTCCGAGGCCTGCCCTTTGTTGTTTATTACAAAAATGGCAAGGTTGTAGAAGCCACAAGCAGCATTCAAGATGAAGAACAAATCACCACAATTCTGGATCGGCAATTTGGATAAATTGATTCCAGCAAACTTAGAAGGGGGCGATCTTAATTACTTAGGATCGCTCCCTTTTGTTTTTCTTTTCTAGAGCAAAAGTAACATATGCCGCACCCCCTTTTTATCCTGCAACTAAACCAAGGAGGGAATATGCCGGTATATCTCGAATAGAAAAAAGATATAAACATTAGGGAGATGAATTGTTTGAAGATTATTGCTATCAATGGAAGCCCCAGAAAAGGCAAAAACACAGCAATTATGCTGCAAGGGGCCTTAAATGCAGCAGAAAGCCTGGGTGCTGAAACCGAATTATTGGAGCTTTCCCAGTATGAGCTTAATTACTGCACCGGCTGCAACAGCTGCTTAAGACAAAATACCTGTTCCCAAACCGATGATGACAATACCCTTATCCATGAAAAATTATTGGCTGCAGACGGAATCCTGCTGGGCTCCCCGTGCTACTTTGGCAATGTCAGTGCTTTAATGAAAAACTTTATAGACAGAAGCCGCCCGCTGCATATGGTTGGTTCTGCTTTAAAAGGAAAGGTTGGCGGAGCCTTGACCCATGCGGGACTGAGAAATGGCGGGCAAGAGTATACTCTGGAAATTTTACAAAGATACTTAATTACTCAAGGCTTGATCCTGGCCGATGGTTTTGAACCCTTCTCCGGGGAAAATAGGTTTTTAGCTACGACGGGAGTAATGGGTACCATGTACAAGGGCATGGAAGAAGGAAAAATGAAATACTACCGCTCCGTAACCGAGGATCTCATTGCTATGGAGGCCTGCAAGCTTTTGGGAGAAAATATGGTTCAATTAATTAACAAGCTAAACAGGTAAAAACGCGGGCTCCTTTGGCTTTGTCTTAGCCATTGCTTACTGCCCGTATAACTTTGATCATATCGCGGGCGGTCTTTGACCGCCCGCCGCTAGCCCTGATCACCCCTACAGAAATAAGAGCGACAAAATAAAAAAGCTATATAACAGAGCTGGGAAGCTGCTCTTGTCTATCGGCATCATCCCTAATCCTCCACAGCCTGGCATAAGCTCCTATTCCAATAACTGCCCCAACACTGTCAATAATTACATCCCTTAGTTGTCCGCCCCTACCCGGGACAAAGACTTGATGAATTTCATCGCTGATCGCATATAGGACACAAATAAGCAATGCCCAATAAACACCTTTAATCTTATGGACACCGCTGCTTCTGAATCCGTTTAACACCAAGATTCCTAAAATTAAATATACAAAAAGGTGAGCACCTTTTCTTACCACTTGATTAAAGCCGGCCACATCTATGTCCACGCCGGGTGCAAGCCTTTCTATCACTTTTATTACCATTGCAGTTACCCCTGTGCTCATCTCATTGGATACCGCCGCCGGTTTTCCGGATAAATTAAAAATCATCGCCATCCACATAATAACCAGCAACCAAGAAAATAGCTTTTTAAGACTCCCCATTCAATAACCACCTTGAACTTCCGCCGTTTTCCTACATTATATCATTATTTTTGTATCCGGTGTAAGTCTATGTGCACGGGAATAAACGCTCTATAAAACACCTGTCTCTTTGTTTATCATCAAAATAACAAGTTGTTTTATTTCCAAATTAATGCTATTATAAAGGCAAAGTTATTTTCATTTTTTACATGGAAGGAATGAATTCAATGGACAAGTTAGATCTTGTTTTAACTGAATTGCAAAAGGTAAATGAAAGACTTACCTTTGTAGAAACTAACATGGCTACTAAAGATGATATTGCTAACATGGCTACCAAAGATGATATCGCTAACATGGCTAC
>CAZCQT010000342.1:1274-2542 GCA_964500905.1 uncultured Moorellales bacterium | reverse complement strand
AAAACATATTTAGCAAGAAACATTAAGTTTTTGTAATCCTGCCTTTGTGGGTCTTTTTCAATGTATTCTTTTAGTTCACTAATGGCCCTTTGGACATAATTACTGAATTCTTTTTTAGTTATAACTTCTTCGAAGAATCTTTTTTCTGCCACCTCAAATTCTATTATCTTTTTTTCTTTGACGCGTTTTAAGTAGTCAGATTCTAGTTCTGGGTTTAAATAATCATGAAGATACGAATGATGAGAAATTATTGCGTTACCTACTACCTCAGCTAAAATCCAATTATACGGGTTAGCTTTATCTCCTAGGTGAAGATAGTTGAATAATAATTGTCCGCCTGCAGAGGAGTGGTCAATGTGGCTGATAGATTGACTATTACTAGGTTCCTTTAATACTTCATTAATATAATTTTGAAATTCATCAGTATATTTACCTAAATCATGTAACATTCCGGCAAGTCCTGCAATATGTTTTACATTTATTTTTTCTCCATTACTTTCCGCTATTTTCTTAACTTCCTTTAAGTGTTCCGCCACTGTTTGAGTTTCCCTGTTATCTTTGTTAAATCTTGCAATATAAATAGGTCTACCCCCTTTAAACCCCAACCTTCCGCTTTTATTTACTCTAATATTAATTATTCTACAAAATTTGGATAACCCCTTTAACTAAATATAAAATTATATTTTCAACTTCATATTTTCTTGCTCGTAAACAACTTGCAATTTTACACGCAGAAAGGAATAAAAAGCCAATATGACAGCATACATTAATATAGATGCGAATTAACTTCTAGCTTTGCTATGCAAATTTATTTATACTTTGTAAATTCAACAATTATATAGGAGGTGGTACTTGCTATACTGTTACAGTGGGAGTAAAATTTGGTCTTTGAAAAAGCTAAAAAGAAGGGGATGAGGGAACTTGAAGAGAGATCTGACTGATTACATGCGGGGTGTCATTGTTAGTATGATGGCTGCCACCGCAATGTTTATGCTTCTATCCGGCGTCGGGACTACTTGCCTTGCTTTCAATGCAGTTAATATGCCGCCGCCAAACGGTAATTTAGCTGAGTACGCTCTTTTCTATCAAGCCGCTGTTTTTCTTTACCTAATAATCGGCTTTATCACTGCCATAACCACTTATGCATTTATTCGCGGCGAAAAATGGGCCTTTAATGTGTCTTTGGCTGCCATAGTGGTTGGGGGCGTCTACAGCATCATCCATGTGTATTTATCCAGAGCATTGAGAGGGGCTAGTCTCCCCAATGA
>CAZCQT010000342.1:0-1264 GCA_964500905.1 uncultured Moorellales bacterium | reverse complement strand
CAATGATGTTCGCTTGGTTATTACCCTGGCAACTTTAGTTGTATTGCTTATCATTCGCTCACCTTGGATTTGGAGCAAAATTGATCTAACAAAAGCACCGGAGGGAGATGCATCATATTCAATCCCCACCGGCGTAGCCTTTTTAACAAGCGGGGTTTGTGTCTTTTTGGTTCCAATGATGTCAACCGCATCTCATACCATCAATGGTATCAACTATATCTCTTATTTACAGCCTCAACTTAATATTGTCGGCGGCATTTTAACAACTCTTGGTGCCGGTCTTTTGTTATTATTAAAGCTGGGCATTAATCCGGATAATTGGGTGGTCACAGCCTTCAATCGTCTTGCTCCAAAAACCGAAGCAAGGGGGGCAAAATAATGGCTTTTTTCTCTTCCTTACCATTCGTCCAATATATGGACAGTATTTCTATTATGGTTACATTCATTTTATTTGTAATGGCCTTCGCCAGTGTAGCCAAGCCGACAACTACGATGCAAAACGCATTATGGTTCGGCGGGGCATTAGCATTTGTAATTACTATCCTACCTGTATCCAGAAATATTTCCTATGCCAACAACCCCCATGCCATGACTATTGCTGTGGTAGCATTTGCAATGATGGGTGCTGGTTACTTTATGCAAGCCTTAGGCGACAAAAAATTCTCTGTTTATTATGTCTTCACTTTATTAGTTGCAGTCTGCTTCTATTCCATCATAGTTATTTATTGGGATAACTTTCCTGGGCAGGTTCTTCAAGCTCCATTCTTTGTCAGCATTATGACACTGAGCCTGATTGGTTTAATTGGTGCCCCCATTATTTCCTTTGCACTGGGTAAAGCAAATCTTCACGCCATTTGGACTTCTGTTGGCTGGTTTTTGGTTACCTTGGGCTTTTATTACTATTGGGCGGCGGCTACTGTGCAGCCGGGGTCATTGGCTGGCAGAGAATTAGAAGCTGCAAGCTTTCTTCCGGCCGGCCTGGGATTTATTCTTGTCGTAGTATCTTTTCTTCTGACCGGTTGGTTTAAAGAAAGCACTGCCAAATAAATCAGTTTTTATATTCCTGACACAATCCGCCAAATTGTTAGC
The DNA here is from genome assembly GCA_964500905.1 of uncultured Moorellales bacterium. Classification (GTDB taxonomy): domain Bacteria; phylum Bacillota; class DULZ01; order DULZ01; family DULZ01; genus JBBAFB01. Next base: position 175 of record CAZCQT010000342.1, on the reverse strand, counting down.
TTGTGGTTCATGTAGGTACAAGTATCAGGTAAAGGAGGTTTTCTCTTGAGAAAAAAAACACTTGCTTTGACACTTTTAATCCTTTTTACTCTAAGTTTAGTCTTGACCGGTTGTGGAATAATTCCGCTGCCTCCCGGTGTTGAGGCACCCGGTGCTCGTGGATACGGTAGTGGTG
>CAZCQT010000341.1:0-2543 GCA_964500905.1 uncultured Moorellales bacterium | reverse complement strand
CCAAGTTTTTTAATATAATCATCGCCCGGTGTAGGAATTGGGTTTAAGAATAGCTGAGCTAGAAAATCATATACTTTCTGTCTCTTTTCAGCAACCAGTAACGTCTGCTCTCCCATCTTTTTTCCCCCTATCCAATATAATAGACTGATGGATTTGTCCCTACTTCTGGAGCAAGTTGTTTTGACTCATTATGACGAAGAAGTTTAGAGATCTCGCTTTGGGGATCATCTAAGTCACCGAAAATGCGAGCAGTCGCAGGGCAAATTTGTACACATACCGGGAGCTCGCCGGTCTGAACTTTATCAAAGCAAAAGTCACATTTGGTTACTTTGCCTAATTCAAATTTGCCATAATCCGCCTTTTCTTTATCTGTGAACCCTTCACCCGGAAAATACCCTCTAGTTTTGTAATCCATAAACCATCGAGCTTGGTAAGGACAAGCAACAATACATTGTTTACAACCAATGCACTTATCGGCTATTATTCGAACTATACCATCTTCCCCTTTAATCGAGGCCCCCGTTGGACAATTTGTAACACATGGAGCATTTTCGCAATGCATACAAAGAAGAGGAGTGTATTCTACTTTAGCATTTGGAAACTTCCCAACTTCTTTGTGAATTACGTCACTCCAAAAGATGCCCGGTGGAGTACCGTTAGCTTGCTTACAAGCGATAGCGCAGGCATCACACCCTATACATCTTTTTAAATTAATTAGCATTCCGTAACGCATTTAAAACACCTCTCATATCTTATAAATTTTAACCTGGGGTGAAGCCTCCAAGGCTAAGGAAATAGGATTAATTGTTGCTTCTTCATCAGACAACAGGCTATTAAAATGTGGACCAGCGTTCACTGAAGGATTCATATAGGGAGTCTTTCTACCAAAGTTACCAGGTATTCCTATACATTGGGGATGCATGAATTCTGAAAGATGTGCCCTCCCTTGTGTTTTTCCGCTAAAACGTGATTCAACACAAATTAAATCCCCTTCGCCTATACCATACTTAATAGCAGTAGCGGTTGGCACTAAAATACATTTTATAAACGGGTTGGAAAAAACAATAGTTTCCTGCATATACGCATTATCATAAAGGCCGCCGGTGCAGATAACGCCATAATGTATTTTCCAATTAATCGCTTTAAGCGGATATTCATCCGTTGTATCAAAAAGGGCATCATCATACCAAAGAGGCATGCCCGAATAAAAAGAATACACGTGGTCCATATCTTGATTGGGTACTGCTACATTAGATTCCTTAAGCTGGGCCATCATTTTTTCACCACTCCGAACCATTCTTTCATAGTAGACAGGCAATCTAACTTTATTTTCTGGTAAAAAATAATAGTTGTAACTTTCTTTTAGAGGCAATTTATCTGCTTTAAAAGCACATTTATCAAACTCTTTAATTGCCTCAGGTCCGTAATCACTAGCAATTTTTCTTTCTATAAATTCTCGCCAAGTATATTTCTTATCCGGTTCTAAAAAATACTCAGGTTTTAGTGCATCTGCCATGTTATCTGTAATTTTATCTATTAATGGCACATGATTCCAAGCCATATTGAAGTCTGCTAACCTACCTGCCCGCTCACAAATTTCAATAAAAATATCTTCTGCCACTTTAGTATTGTATACATTTTCAACCACCGGTTTTTTAACCAAAGTCCCCATCAGACCAACAGTTTCGTAGGTACATTCCTTTTCATTTCGACACATTCTGTAAATAGCATCTTTTTCTATACTGGCACTTTCGGCCAGTAAAATATCTGCAAATTGAGTCGGCAAATCATAATGATAAGCAATGCTTACTGTAAAAGGAATTTTTTTAAGTGCTTCTTGAACATTAGGACCGTTAACATGAGAACCTATGGGGTCTCCACCATGAATCAAGTAAACGTTAATTGGGTACTCAATATGGAATTTTTCCGGCTCCAAAACTGATTTCCATGCCAAAGGTGTTGAATTATGTCTCATGGGGTAGAAATTACCCATATCTAACGATTGGGGCGGAAAAACTATATCTTCGCCTGTGACCTGATTAAACATCATGCCATTTGGCTCCATGATGCCATCCTCATCCGGGCCAGATTTATCCCAAGAGATGTTATAACATCCTTGCATTCCACCCGGAACATCCAAGTTTCCTAAAAGAACATTAACTGTCCCCAGAGCTTTTGCACCTTCTACTCCCAACATATGTGAAGCCATACCTCTTCCCATAAGAACAGCAGCGGGGCGATAGGGAAATTCAAAACCGTCAATATTAATTGTAGAACCAATGCGAGCATAAGTGACCAAATCATTTGCAATTTCTCTAACCTTGGCAGCAGGTATGGTGGTTATAGATTCAGCCCACTCCGGCGTAAATTCTTTTACAAAATCTTTTAGTATCTGAAAAGCGGGCTGTACCTTTTTACCATCCACCTCATAAGTACCGGAAATAGCGTAAGTTTCCCCTTTAGAAGTATCAAAGGGAACAGCCTTACCCAAAGCATCATCCCAAACAAGGGGTTTTCCATCTTCACCCCTCAGGTAGGTTTCT
>CAZCQT010000340.1:0-2543 GCA_964500905.1 uncultured Moorellales bacterium | reverse complement strand
AACCCTTTGCTTTCCATATCCTTTACATAGTCTTGTTGAATTCCCTCCACCTGTTTAATCCAAAGTTCTGTCTCCGCCGGAGATAAATCAATTACCTGCATTTTCTTTTCATTAACTGCATAATTTAAGGCTTCTTCATTTTGCATATCCCATAATCCCATGGCTATATCTTTAAAATATCTTTCATTAACTTCTAAAAAAGCCTTTTGTATATCAGGTGCCAGACTATCCCATTTACTTTGGTTGATGGTAATAAAAAATAAGGTATTGTAAAGAAAAGGTGTTTTTGTAATATATTCAGTTACTTCGGCAATTTTCCAGCCCTTAAGTATTTCCATAGGCCCCAAATTGCCATGAACTACGCCTTTAGACAGGGCATCATAAGCCTCCGGTTGGGCCATAGCCTCTGGAACAGCTCCCAAAGCCTGCAGAGTTTTGGCACTTAAGCCCGTGCCTCTAATCAGCATGCCCTTTAAATCCTTTAATTCGTTCACCGGAGCCTTAGTAAATAAATCCCCCGAACCGGTTGCCAATACCATTAACAGCTTTGTATCCTGCACTTCTTTAGGATTAAGCTCCTGAATTCCCTCCCAAGCAACTTGGCTGGCTGCCTTAGAATTATTATAAATAACTCCGGGTAACTCAAAAACCTCCAAAACGGGAAAACGCCCTCTGGTATAAGAAAAACAAGATAAGCCCATATCTGCAATGCCATCTACAACACCCTCATAAATGTCATTAGCCTTTAGCAGCATTTCTCCCGGATAACTGGTAATTTGTACTTTACCATTGGTAGCTTCCTCCACCGCTTTGGCCCATGGCTGGATTAATTCTGTTTCAGCGGGGTGGACGCTGGGAAAGAAATGAGCAAGCTTTAAATTAACCACTTCTTCGTCCACTTGTTTACCACCTGAGGAACACCCCACAGCAAAAAACACCAATAAAACCGCCAACAGTAATATTATCTTTGTTTGTAAGCCTGCCATCCTACCGTACAACCATGCTTTTTTCATTTTTGGTTCCCCCTTAATTTCATTCAATAAAAACAAAAAGACTCCTGTAGGGAGTCAACAAGCCTAAGCTTGAGGTAGTTAATTATAAAAGCACAGTCTAAATACAGCAAATAAGCAGATAAAGACCTTTAACTACCATTTTCCTACCATCCTAACCATACTACCTAATATTTAGTTGTTTTTCCTGTTTTCCACTAAAATAATAACCAAAAGTACAAACTAAGTCAACCTATTTTACAAATGCCTCAAAATTTCTTCTTCTAATTCTGCCTCATATTCTAAGTTGCCGGTTGCCCTACTGACTTTCTTTGGCTTTTGCTCACTTTCTTTTTTCATTCTGTCTTTTACTGCAACTCCCAGGATACCCACCCCCGCCAAAATACCTAAGATGGGTAAAATCCAGGCTGACAAAAAGAAACCCGATTTTGGAGGAGCTGCCAAAATTTTTGTCCCATAAACACCGGTCCAATAATCAATAATTTCTTCCTTGGTTTTACCTTCTTGAACCTGCTTTAGAATACCATCTCTCATTTCCACTGTGATAGTTGCGGGACATTCCTCAAGAGATTTTCCGCAAAAATCCGGTGCAATAAAGGCCTTTAGCATTTGATTATATAAAACTTGTTGTTCCGAGGTAAGATTTATATCTTCCGCCCCTGCTGCTATTGGCACCATCAAAAATAACAATAAACTAATTAATAAAATAGCTATTTTTTTTGTGGGTTTCACACTGGCTACCCCTTTCCAGGTTATTACTACTACCTAGAGCAATTATAGCCTTTTGCCGCTTCTGCTGTCAAACAACTTAAACTATTCTAGCCCCCCGAAAATTTATAGCCCACTCCCCAAACAGTAATAATATATTCCGGCCGAGATGGATCCTTCTCAATCTTCTCCCTCATTTTCCTGATAAAAACCGTAATAGTACCTGAATCACCTAAAAACTTTTCTCCCCAGGCATTGTCAAAAAGCTGTTCCCTGGTAAATACCTGCCCCGGGTGTCTGGCCATAAACCATAATAATTCAAATTCCCTGGAAGTTAAATCAGTTTTTTTGCCTCTGGCATATACCTCAAATCCCTTGGGGTTAATACTTAAATCGCCAATATTGATAATACCTTCCTCATCAGGAGCTTGTTCCTCATTATCTTTTGTTGACACTCTACGACTGATGGCCTTAATACGCAAGGCCAATTCCACCGGACTAAAGGGCTTAGTTATATAATCATCAGCCCCCGCATTAAAGCCAACACTTTTGTCCACAATATCCCCTTTTGCGGAAAGCATGATAATTGGCACATCACTTGTTTCCCGAATGCTGCGGCAAATTTCAAAACCATCTATTTCCGGAAGCATTATATCTAAAATAATTAAATCCGGATTCTCTTCAATCACTTTGCTTAAAACCTCACCACCGCTGGCCACATAAGAAAAACCATAGCCTTCCTTTTGGGCCAACCTCTCCACTACTTTTCTGACATTATCATCATCATCCACCAACAATACCTTTAATTGCTCCTCCATATTACAC
>CAZCQT010000339.1:0-2551 GCA_964500905.1 uncultured Moorellales bacterium | reverse complement strand
TGGGTATCTTTTCTTCTTGTTCAACTATGATGTGGACGGTTTGCAGCAGATTTTTTGTTGAAGACGCGGCTAAAAATAGAATTAATGCGGTAATTATAGCCGCTGGTGTATTTTTACTGAGTTTATTCCCATTTGGCAAATTAGTTGGAGTATTTTATCCCTTGGTAGGATATATGGGATTATTATTTATTGGCTCCGTGCTATATAAAGGGGTCAGGCTTAGCACCGGTAGTCAAGTAACAGGAGAGGGAAATTATATTGATGATTGATGCTGCAACTAATAATTTTACAGAACCCGATAAAAAACCTTTATAGCCTTAACAATCAATCTAATTGTTAACGAGTTGGATTATGACAAACTGACTTTATTTAAAAAATAAGCATTAAAAAGTTATTCCGCAAAAGAAAGGGAATACTATGGGGGAAAGAGAAGAAATAAATTGGTTTTCTGGGAACAGCTACTTAATGGGGTGGGTTTACCCCTAAAGGGCTCGGAACCCACCTTTAAAGGTAGGCAGATACGAAATATATTTTAAAAAGAAATGTTTAAGACTGGGCTCAAGGGAGGGACTTAGATGTTAAATTTTGATTATGTAAACAACACCAAGTTGATTTTTGGTAAAGGCAGACATCAGGAAATAGGCAATCTTTTAAAACCCCACACCCGAAAAGTTCTATTGCATTATGGCTCGGGTAGTATTAAACGGACTGGGGTTTATGATGCTGTTATTTCATCACTCAAATACAATAAGGTTGATTATGCAGAGCTTGGCGGTGTTCAACCTAATCCCAGATTAGATTTAGTCTATAAGGGAATCGAGCTTTGCAGAAAAGAGCAAATTGATTTTATTTTGGCTGTGGGCGGGGGCAGTGTAATTGATTCCGCCAAAGCAATTGCCATGGGTGTTCCCTATGAAGGTGATGTTTGGGATTTTTATCTTAACCCCAGAAAAGAGCCTGAGCAGGTGCTGCCAGTAGCCACCGTTTTAACCATTCCTGCTGCCGGGAGTGAATCCAGCCCCAGTACAGTTATTACTAATGAAGAACAGGAGCTAAAGCTAGGCTTTGGCAGTGACAGGCTTCGTCCCTTATTCAGTGTGATCAACCCGGAATTGTTCTTCACTTTACCTGCTGAACAAATGGCCAATGGTGTTTGCGACATGATGAGTCATATTTTCGAACGCTATTTTACTAACACCTTGAAGACTGATTTAATTGACGGCTTATGTGAAAGCACCCTAAATACAATTATGAGAAATGCCCTAATTTTAAAAAAGGATTTTCAAAACTATGATGCTTGGGCCGAAATAGCTTTGGCCGGTAATGTGGCCCACAATGGACTTTTGGGGGTAGGCAGGGCAGGTGATTGGGCTTGCCATGCCATGGAGCACGAATTAAGTGCAATCTATGATGTGGCCCATGGTGCCGGCCTGGCAGTGGTTACACCGGCTTGGATGAAGTATGTTTACCCGACCAATACAGCTATGTTTTTGCAGTTTGCCGTTAATGTAATGGGGGTGAAAGGCAGTTTTAGAGAGCCGGCCGTCCTTGTACAAGAAGCTATTGACAAATTGAGAAGTTTTTTTGCTGAGCTTGGTCTGCCCATTACTTTGGCCGAATTAGGTATTGATGAAACCAATCTGCAGCTCATGACAAAAAAGGCGACGGGCCTAAATAGAGGCAAAGAACATCCCATCGGGGGTTTAAAAAAGCTAAATGCTGAGGATGTTTTAGCCATTTATAGATTAGCCCTCTAAACCTATGTTATGTCAACTACATACAGCTATTTTCAGCGTGTTACCAGCAAAAAACACGGGGATCTTTGGTTACCCCCGTGTTTTTTGCTGTTTAGACGGAAAGGGTTTCTTTTTTTAGAACTTCTTTTAGTTTTTTCAGATCCGTAATAGGCGGCAAACAGGAAAAATTGTGGCAAAGATAGGCCGTGGGTCGGTTGTCAATAATTTTTCTGTCAGCCAAAGAGGGCATTAAACCCTTAAGCCGTTCTGTTTCTGGTTCGGTTAAAATTAAGGTCAGCATTTCCGGTTGGTAGAATTCCTGGAAAATGGCCTGTATGTTTTGCTCCGAATCATCTTTTTGAGGAGTGATAATCTGCAATTGGGCAGGAGGGGCTATGTTCATTAAAATCGAAAACAGGAAAAAGGTATAATAAGAGGGTGCCTCCGCAACGGTCTGTCCAAAGATTTGCAGTTGCTGTTGTGCTATTTCCGTTAAAACCGAATCCTCCGTCAGGTGAGCAAGTCTTAGAAAGTTATAGGCGGCTACCGAGTTGCCCGAGGGGGTGGCTCCATCATAAAGCTCTTTGGGACGAGCAAACAGCATTTCTCCATCATTACCATAGTGATATAAACCTTTATCGGTTCGATCCCAAAAGAGCCGCAGCAATTCGTTATTCAGCTCCAAAGCTATTGTTAAATAAGGGGCTTTGGCAGTGGCTAAAAACAGTTCCGTTAATCCAAAAATCAAAAAAGCATAATCGTCTACAATACCTAACTCCTTTGCCTCGCCTTGGCGGTGGCGGGCCATTAAACGA
>CAZCQT010000338.1:0-2551 GCA_964500905.1 uncultured Moorellales bacterium | reverse complement strand
ATTGTGGAAGATGAAATTCAAATAATACCAGAGAAGTTTCAATTGGAGCATTTGCATATTTCCAGTGGCAATCGAGTTGTGCCAACCGCTACTGTGGGAATTTTGGCGGATGACAATCTTTTGGAGGAAGCAGGTTGCGGTGACGGGCCTGTGGATGCTGTTTTTAAAACCATTGATAAAATTACCGGTATAGTTGTTGACTTAAAGCATTATGGTTTAAATGCAGTTACCGGCGGCAAGGATGCTATGGGAGAGGTCACCGTACGCTTGGCAATCCAAGATAAGGTTTTTATTGGAAGGGGCTTTAGTACAGATATAATTGAAGCAAGTGCCAAAGCCTATTTAAACGCCCTTAATAAGGGAGTGTATGATTTTGGGGAAGGCATTATCGGTCAGAACAATGGTAAAACAATAGTTAAATAATAGTCAAACAGTGGTTTAGCAATAGTTAAATTATTGTTAAAAGAAGGAGCGTGTTGCCAATGGGAATGACAATTACTGAAAAAATCTTAGCGGCTCATGCCGGGAAAAAATATGTGGAACCCGGCGAATTGATTAATGCAAAACTGGATATTGTACTAGGAAATGATATAACCGCCCCTGTTGCCATAAAGGAATTTGAAAACCTGGGCTTAAACAAGGTTTTTGATTCCGAAAAAATTGTGCTGGTGCCGGATCATTTCACTCCAAATAAGGACATAAAATCAGCAGAGCAGGCCAAGGTAGTCAGGGAGTTTGCTCATAAATATAATTTAACCAATTATTTTGAAGTGGGTAGGATGGGCATCGAACATTGTTTGCTGCCGGAGCAGGGCCTGGTATTGCCCGGGGATTTAATTATTGGTGCGGATTCTCACACCTGCACCTATGGTGCCCTTGGTGCTTTTGCTACAGGGGTAGGCAGTACTGATATGGCGGCGGGGATGGCTACCGGGGAGGCTTGGTTCAGGGTACCTGAAACCATTAAATTTGTTTTTTATAACAAGCTCAATCCTTATGTAGGAGGTAAGGATCTAATTCTTTATGTAATTGGTTTAATTGGGGTAGATGGGGCCAGATATATGGCAATGGAGTTCACCGGTGAAACTATTAAGGAATTATCCATGGATAATCGCTTTACTATGGCAAATATGGCGATTGAAGCCGGGGGTAAAAACGGTATTTTTGAGCCGGATGAAAAGACTCTTGCTTACATCGAAAAAAGAGCGAAAAGACCATATACTCTCTACCAAAGTGATCAGGATGCAAAGTATGAGCAGATAATTGAAATAGATGTTTCCAAAATTGAGCCTCAGGTTGCCTTTCCCCATCTACCTGAAAACACCCGCCCTATCAGTCAGGTGGGCAAGGTAGAAATTGATCAGGTGGTTATAGGCTCTTGTACAAATGGCAGAATTGAAGATCTGCGAATTGCTGCAAAATTGTTGAAAAATAAAGAGGTTCACCCCAAGGTAAGGTTGATTGTTTTGCCCGGAACCCAAGAAATTTATTTACAAGCCATGAAGGAAGGAATAGCGGAAACAGTTGTTAAGGCAGGCGGCGTCTTTAGTACCCCTACTTGCGGCCCTTGCTTGGGCGGCCACATGGGCATTTTAGCCAAGGGGGAGCGAGCCGTATCTACTACCAATCGAAACTTTGTAGGCAGAATGGGGCATCCGGAAAGCGAAGTTTATCTATCCAGTCCCGCAATTGCTGCTGCCAGTGCTATTTTGGGCAGGATAGCCGATCCCAAGGAGGTTGATGAGGATGTTATTTAAAGGCAAAGCATTTAAGTTTGGTAATGATATTGATACAGATGCTATTATTCCGGCCCGCCACATGAATACTTCAGATCCCGTGGAATTGGCTAAACATTGCATGGAGGATGCGGATCCTGAGTTTATTAATAAAATTACCACCGGTGATATTTTAGTTGCCGGTAAAAATTTTGGTTGCGGCAGCTCAAGGGAACATGCACCTATCGCTATTAAATACGCGGGGATCTCCAGTGTGGTAGCAAAATCCTTTGCCCGTATTTTTTACAGAAATGCCATCAACATTGGTTTGCCTATTTTTGAATCCCCGGAGGCAGCAGAGGGAATTAGTGAAGGGGATCAAATAGAAATAGATGCGGATGCCGGTGTAATTACCAATATAACCAAGGGAGAAATATATCAAGCCAAGGCCTTCCCGGAGTTTATGCAGGAATTGATTGCCACCGGCGGCTTGATGGCTTACGTAAAGGAAAAGGGGGTTAAAAATGGCTAAAATCGCGGTTTTGCCGGGGGACGGGATTGGAAAGGAAATAATCCCAGAAGCACAAAAGGTTTTAGAGGTCATTGCTAAAGCATATGACCTGCAATTTGAATTTACCGAGGGTTTAATAGGCGGGGCAGCTATCGATGCTACGGGCAGCCCTTTACCCGAAGAAACAGTGGGGCTCTGTCAGGCAAGTGATGGCATTATGATGGGAGCGGTAGGGGGTCCCAAGTGGGACAGTCTGCCGGTGGCTCAAAGGCCGGAGGTTGCGGCTTTATTGCCTCTTCGTAAGAGATTGGGCCTATATGGAAAC
>CAZCQT010000337.1:0-2555 GCA_964500905.1 uncultured Moorellales bacterium | reverse complement strand
GACTACAGGCATATTCAGATTGCCAGGTTTTCTAATCGGCACTTCATTGTTAATTACTCTCCTTGCTTTAACCAAGTCTTTTGGTGTGCCATACCTATGGCCTTTTTTGCCTTTCAATTTTTCCGCCATAAAATCCGTTCTGCTTCGGCCGCCGGTTCCAATACAAAACACCCGGCCAAGCATTCTTAAACCTATCGACCCCACAAGACAGCCGACACCTTCCTTAAAACGCTTTCATAAAAAAAATGACAATAATAATAGGCAGGGTAAATAAAATGAGCCTAGTATAAAATGCAAATTATTCAGCCGACCGGTATTATTAATTGGAGCACCAGCGTGGAACAGTTTAAAAAATACATGAATCAGTAATAATATTAGGTATTGCTGCTAAAGGGGGCATTGCATGAGAATAGGAATACCGCGTTCGTTGTTTTATTACTACTATTATCCTCTATGGAAGACATTTTTCCAGGAGCTGGGCCTTGAAGTTACCACCTCACCATGCACATCCAGGGACATTATTGAACAGGGTATTGGATTAGCCGTAGGCGAGGCTTGTTTACCTATAAAATCCTTCTACGGCCATGTTGATTCTTTAAAAAAAGAAGTTGATTACATCTTTATTCCCAGGCTGGTAAGTGTGGCGCCAAAAGAATATATTTGTCCAAAGTTTATGGGCCTGCCTGATATGATCAAATACAGAATCTCTGGTTTGCCTCAAATCATTGAGCCGCTGATCGATTGCAGTAAGACTGCTAGGCAAATGGAAAAAACCTTTGTATCAGTGGGCAAAAACCTTGCTTTATCGGTAAATACCGTCAGAAAGGCGTGGCAAAAGGCTTTTTTAAACTATGAAGACTTTTTAGGTAAACTAGAAGCCGGTCAGAAGGCTTCCCAAGTATTAAACAGCTCAATTATTCCTGGGAAAAAAGTATTTCAGGAATCGGCTCTAAAAATTGGGATGCTGGGTCATGGGTATAACATTTATGATCCTGGCATCAGCATGGGATTAATAGAGCGTTTGGAAAAATTGGGAAGTCATGTAGTGACAACGGAGAATCTCTCAAGTCAAATCATCGAAATGCATACAAAACAACTGCCTAAGCCAATGTATTGGACATTGGGTAAAAAGGCTTTTGGCTCTGCAATGCACTGGACAGCAAACGGCGGAGTCAATGGGATAATTTATTTATCTGCCTTTGGATGCGGTCCTGATTCTTTGGTAGGCGATTTAATTGAAAGATTCTGTCGCAATAGAAATTACCCCATTCTCATCCTGACGGTGGATGAACATACAGGAGAAGCAGGAATGGCAACAAGGATAGAAGCCTTTATAGATCTCCTTGAAAGGCGCAGAGTTTCATGAAGGTAACATATCCGCACATGGGTAATCTCTTTCTGATTGCAAATTCATTCTTGCATGGGTTAGGTTGTGAGGTTATACAGCCCCCTTTTTGCAGTAAAATGACCTTATCCTTGGGAACCCAGCATGCGCCAGAATCAGCATGTCTGCCGCTTAAGCTTAACCTTGGTAATTACCTTGAAGCGTATAATCAGGGAGCAGATACTCTACTCATGGTTGGCGGAATCGGCCCTTGCCGTATCGGGTATTACGGACAGGTACAAAAACAAATACTTGAGGATTTAGGGCTAAGTATTAATATGATTGTTTTGGAACCTCCTGATGCCCATTTTAAAGAGGTTTGGCAAAAGGTGACATCCTTACGGAGCAACAGCTGGTCCAAGGTAATTAAAGGTTTAATACTTGGCTGGAATAAGATTTTTTATGCTGACGAACTGGAAAAACAGCTTGCCTATCTTTTGCCCAGATCAACAGATCCCTTAAAAATGGAGGTAATTTGCAAGAGAGCTATCCAGGAATTAGATAGCATTCATGCGTTAAAAAAAATAAAAGCTTTTGCTTTTGATACTGTTTGCGAGATGAAGCGTCTGCCTAAACGCACCGGATTTCACCCGTTAAGAATCGGAATTGTAGGCGAGGTCTATACTGTTCTTGAACCTTTCTCTAACCTCAATATAGAGAGGAAGTTAGGCAGACTTGGGGTTGAAGCTGTACGCTCAATTTACCTAAGCCAATGGATCAATGATCATCTTCTTGGAGGTTTATTAAACATAAAAAGTTTGACTCTATATAAAGAACTTGCTAAACCATATTTAAATCATTTTGTTGGAGGACATGGGCGGGAAACAATAGGGGGGACTGTGGATTTTTTCAAGGAAGGCTTTGATGGTGTTATCCAGGTAAGTCCTTTAACCTGCATGCCGGAAATCGTGGCCCAGTCAATTTTGCCGACGGTCAGTGAGGCCTACGGCTTGCCCGTCATGACGATTTATTTTGACGAACAGTCGGGCGAAGCGGGCTTGCTGACCCGCTTGGAGGCCTTCGTTGATATGATTCGTTATAAAAAAGAGAAAGACATGAAGAGGTGCACCTGATGAAACTCTATTTAGGAATTGATGTGGGTTCTGTTAGTACGAATCTTGTAGCTGTTGATGAGCACAATGAGATTAAGTACAAATCATATTTAAGAACA
>CAZCQT010000336.1:0-2558 GCA_964500905.1 uncultured Moorellales bacterium | reverse complement strand
TTTTGTTGGTTGATATTCGTGCAAGTGGGGACTTTCTTAATGGCAATATACGCGGTTCCATCAGTATTCCATATGGGGATACTGCAAATCCTAAAAAACTAAAAAATCTTCCCGCAGATAAGACCCTGATTGTAATCGACTACAACGGACATTGGGCTGCCCAAACTGCAGCCGGTTGGAACATGCTGGGGTTTAATGCCATTCCTCTTCAATATGGAATTCAAAGCTGGACCAATGATCTGGCGGCGGCTGATTATGATTCGCTCCCGGAAGGAGCCCTTCAATGCCCATTAGTATCTGAAAGCGAGGGGAAGGAAGGTATATTAGCCAACAACCTTCCGGAGCTGAAAATCCCTGCTAAAACCGATCATGAGCTAATTCAACTCCTTACTGCCACCTATTTGGACAGAAACTATCGAGGCTATATTGATGCTCAGGATGTTTGTGCCGATCTCCGGGGGGCTTCTCCGGAGGATAGCTTCATAATAGATACCCGTACCCCGGAACACTATGCCCTGGGACATATCAGAGATTCTGTCAATATAGGCTTAAATGAACTAGCCAAAACAGATGTTTTGAAACTATTGCCCAGAAATAAAAAATTAATTATCGTCGGCTATGATGGTATGGATGCCAGCTTCGGGGTGAGGGCTTTAGTAACCATGGGCTATAATGCGGTTGCTTTAAAATATGGCCTTAGCTTCTGGAATGATGAGCTGGTGCCATCAAATACCCTGCCTATTCCTGAGCAAATACCGGAGTATTTTGAACTGACGCCTCTTAACTACCTCCCGCCCAGTACTGGTCCTGCAGGTTGCGGTTAAATCGAAACATGACCGGAAAATTAAAGGAGGGAAAATGATGAGAACTATTTCAAGGCGTTCATTTTTAAAAGTCACCGCTGCAACTGGGGCCGCAATTGCGGCATCAGCAGGATCTATCAAGGATTTTAAAGCTTTTGCGGAAGAAATAGAAAGTGCGGAGGTAACCAAGGTACCATCTTTATGCAATGGTTGCTCCAGTTACTGCGGAGTTTGGGCCTATGTTAAAAACGGTCGGCTTTGGAAAATAGAGGGCAATGAAACCCATATGAAATCCATGGGAAAAATCTGTGCCAGAGGCCACGGTGTTGCCTATAATATTTACGACCCGGGGAAGGTTACTCAGCCAATGAAACGCATTGGAGATAACAACTTTCAACCTATTACTTGGGAGCAGGCCTTCCAGGAAATAGGCGGTAAAATGAAGGAGCTTGTGGAAGAGCACGGTGGGGATAAGGTAGTCTGGGCTACTCACGGGGGAAAAGAATCATATGCACAAAAGTTTTTAGATGTGCTGGGTTCAGACAATTATATTACCCATTATGCCACCTGCTTTACAGCCAAAACCAATATCTGGGATAAAATGTGCGGCGGTATGTTTAATCCGGATTTTGATAAGGCCAAATATATACTTTGTGCCGGTAGAAATTATGCCGGTGGGGTTATGCCGGCTGCCATGAAGCGTATTTCCAGAGCTAAATCAGGGGGAACGAAATTGGTTGTCGTTGATCCCAGGTTTTGCGAGCTGGCCACAGTGGCAGATGAGTGGATACCCATTCGCCCCGGCACCGATTTGGCGTTGTTTTTAGGAATTGCCCATACCTTGGTAAGCGAAAATTTATACAATCGCGATTTTATTGAAAAATATACCTATGCCTTTGATGAATTTTGGAAGTATAATCGTGATTTTGATGCGGAAAGAGCCGCCGAAATCACCGGTATCCCTGCAAATAAAATTAAAGAGCTGGCAAGGGATTTAGCGAAAAATGCACCTCAGGCTTTTCTAGATCCGGGGTATCATGGTTTATATGCTCATTACCAGAATTCTAATGAAACAGCCATGGCCAATATAGTGGTCAATGCTCTTTTGGGTAACTTCTGGCAGGATGGGGGTTTATTCCCGGCTGCCAGCACAACCTTCGGCCAGGTTGAGGAAACTTATTATGGTTCAAAAGCGGCTAAGGGCTCCCGTGCCGATGGTGCGGGCGTTGCCAGGGAATATCCCTTAGTGGAACCAAGCAGGGGTATCCCCCAAAGAATCCCGGATATGATTGAAAAGGGTCGGGCTAAGGTGGTATTTTTCTACTCCTATAACCCATTACGTTCCGCCCCTGAACCGGAATATCAGAAAAAAATTAAAAATGCCGACTTGGTTGTAAGCATTCCCTACGATTGGAACGAGACTTCCCTTTATACAGCGGATTATATTTTACCGGAAACTCACTACCTGGAGAGGACGGAACACCCAAAGGTTATTAACGGCAACATTTATTGGCCCTCTGCTCAAATCGCCACCAGATTTAAGGCTTTGGATGCAACGACAAGCACCTTGCCCCTGCTGGAGATCTTGCAAGGAATTACCGCTGCCTATGGAATTGAAAACTTATATGGCTTTACTGTGGAAGAGGAATTAGAGGCAGCCTTAGCACCACATGGAATTAGTCCGGAAACATTAAAAGAAAAGGGTTGTATTGAATGAATGCCTTCCGTAACAGCTAAAAAAGAGGGCCTAAGCTT
>CAZCQT010000335.1:0-2565 GCA_964500905.1 uncultured Moorellales bacterium | reverse complement strand
CCGCCAAACCACCAAGCGTAGCTTGTACCACCATCTCTTTTTGCTCAAAGGTTAAATCTGAATAATAACACCAAATGCGTTTTGTATCTCCCGGGAAAGTTTTTTTTAGGACATAGTACAAATCGATAACCAAGCTTTTTCTATTAACATAAATAATTAGAGGTTTCTCGCAAGAGCTCGAAAGCTCCTTTAAAAATTCTGTTTTTCGCGATCTTGGTACGGAACTATGCTTGAATTGATAATTTTTAAAGGACAGCGGCTTAAAACCAATAATCTGGCAGTTACGATTTTCAGTCGGCTTTAAATTCTTCCCCCATTTAGGAAATAAGTATTTTATATAAGCAAAATCCTTATTTTGGCTGAGTAAGGAATTTTCCTGGATCAGATAAGTACTATTATAGGGCAAATTATCAGGACCCAGACTGAAAAACTTTTGATTAGTCAGCCTTTCGCAGTTTATGCCGCCCTTTATTAAGTTTTCACAAAGAAACCCTTCATAGAGGGCTAATATTCTTTGTGAGGGGAATGTTAATAAAACCCTCTTGTTTTTTATAGCTTGGGATGTGATTAAATCTAATACTACATGTAATTGCTCGTTTCCGTGGCTGTAATAGTAGTTTTCATTGAATCCCGGTAAAGGTTCCTTTATTTTTAATGGTTGTAAGAAATTCATTGGCACCAATTTTTCGGAATGGCAATGATGGTGCTTTTTGAAGTCCTCGAAAACCAATTGAATTTTTGTTTGTCCATTCCAATTATTCTCCTCTAAGGAAAAAGCCAAGTCCAGAGGCTCCTTTAAAGCCAATTCATAATCTGTCGGTTCCCCCATATTAAAACCTATGCCATCCAGTTCGCTATTTTCCCAAGATACCGTACATTTTAGATGATTATTGTTTTTACCCACAGAACGGCAGTTTTTAAAAAATATTTTTTGCGTACCAAAAATTGGCCTGGGATTGCCGCAACCAAAGGGCTCAAGCAAAGCCAGTTCTTTGATCAGTTGAAAATCCAATTGATCCGTCAATACAAGCGTCTCTAAATCTAATTTTGGCTTCATTAATTCGGATTCCATAGCAGTTTCTGCATAATGATTGATCATTTCTTTAAATGCAGGCAACTTGTCCTCTTCTAATGTAATACCCACAGCTTGAGCATGGCCCCCAAATTTCAATAGTAGCTTTTCGCAATATTTTACTGACTTAAACAAGTCAAATCCAGCTACACTTCTTCCTGAACCCTTTGCCTGTTCTCCTTCAATAGTAAATAATATCACCGGGCGGGAAAGACTCTCCGCTAATCTTGAGGCAACTATACCTAGTACACCCGAGTGCCATAAAGGAGATACCAGAACCAAAACTTTTTCTGTTAATTCTTCCTCCCCTTTTTTTAGTTGATCCAAGACCTCTTTTTGTATTGTTTGCTCCACCAGTTGTCTGCTACTGTTAAATTGTTGAAGAAGTACAGATTTTTCATGGGCCAACTGAATGGAATTAGTTAGTAACAATTCCAAAGAGACCAGCGGCTGTCCCATTCTGCCTGCAGCATTCAAACGGGGAGCCAACATAAATGCTAGTTGATATGTACCCAAATCTTTTCCCTCAATGCCTGCAACTTCCAGCAAAGCCTTAATACCCGGTCGTTGACAACTGCGAAGCTTTTCCATACCATACTTAACTAATATTCTATTTTCTTTAGTTAAGGGCACAATATCTGCAATAGTACCCAAAGCAACTAAATCTAAATATTTTTCAATTTCTTCGGAAGGCAGTCCCATTTTTTCCGCTAGCCCCTGGACTAATTTAAATGCAACTCCTACCCCGGCAAGTTCCGAATAGTGTTTCTCATCTTTATCAAGCTTGGGGTTAATAATAGGTATAAACTCAGGTGTTGTGTCATCTGGTTCGTGATGATCCGTTATAATAAAATCTAGGCTTAAGCTTTTGCCATAATTAACTTCCTCGGAAGCACTAATGCCACAATCAACTGTAATAATTAAACTATATCCCTGCTCTTTAATTAAATCCAATGCAAGCTTATTTAACCCGTATCCTTCATCCCTATTGGGAATATAATACCCGGGCTCTTCACCAATAGATTTTAAAAATAAAACTAATAATGCTGTAGCTGTCATTCCATCTACATCATAATCACCATAAATTAAAATTCTCTCTTTTTCATTAACAGCGGCAAGAATTCTATTGACTGCAGATTCCATTCCTGAAAATTGCCAGGGGGATGATATATCTTCTAAAGTGCCATATAAAAAGATTTTAGCCCCTTCAACAGAATCAATGCCTCGATTGCACAAAATCTGAGCGGTAATAGGTGAAATACCCAGTTCCCCAACTAAAAGATGCTGCACTTCCCAATTGGGAGTTGGTATATCCCAAACATAATTTCGAAAACTCATTTTTTGCCTCCCTAGAAGCCATTATAATTTAACCTTCCAATAGGTGCAAGTAGTGTGCACAGGAACAAATCTTGATAAAGAAAAGTGAAGTAGTACGGGCTACTTCACATATATTCTACCTGCAATTCAAAAAAACAGAATTACAAAAAATAATA
>CAZCQT010000334.1:0-2576 GCA_964500905.1 uncultured Moorellales bacterium | reverse complement strand
CCGTTAAAGTTACTAATGCCAATTTAAAAACCCCTTTCTATTTAATTTTATTTTTACCCGGTATCACCTATGCAATGCTTGGGATTTAATAATAATTTATTCCGGATGGCTTTTTAATCTCAATCGACTCTTAGGCTTGTGCTCGTTTCCTCTCCCGCTTGGCCAGCCCTTGGGCAAAAAGCCATTGAGATCAAATATATCCAAGTCCACTGTTTCAATAGCGGGAATAAAAAACTCCTGGTTACATTCAGAACAACGAAACTCTACTTGATCCGGCAAAATTTCGATTTCTATTTGTTTATTGCCGCAAGCACAACGAAATTCATCAGCCTCCACCAAGGCATCGATCTTCTCAAGGATTTCCAACATCACAGAGGAGTTTTCAAAATAATCACCTGAATCAATCTCTAAGGCCAACTCTGAAAAAGAGGATTGATGCTTTTCCAGGTGTTGCTTTAACTCGCTCCTGGGGCCTATCAAGCCGATAATGCCTTCTACTTCTGGACAAATTAATTCATGTATGGTATTTGATAACAATTCTTTTCTGGTAAATAAATGGGTGTGCATCATTCCGCAGTAATCACAACCGGTGGTAAATCGATAGGAATCTTTTCTTTTTTCAACTGTTAAAATAACAGCATTGCAATCACAGATAAAAGCTCTTTTTTGTTTATTAAAAGCAAACAATGAAAGGACATGCCAACTTAAACTGCCACAGCTTGGACAAAACAAAACTATTGTGGTACTGGAATCAAACAACATTTTAGCATCACCCCCCATTATTCCTTATTCTAGACCCCAAACGAATTTCCTGCTATAAAGTGATGATAAATAACCTATTTCACTTTTTAACTATTTGTATTAAATCATCGAGATCAAAGGGCTTAATTAAAAATCTTTTTATACCCAATGCTTTTGCCTCATCAATCAGCTCCCCTTCTTCGCTGGCAGTCATCAAAACCACCGATCCTTGAAAGTTTTTTTGCTGCAATATTCTAAAAACATCTACCCCACTTAAACCGGGCATATTTAAATCTAAAAGAATAATATCAATCACTACTTGCTCTAAAAGAGCGATAGCTTGCTTCCCCGAGCCTGCCATATATATTTTTCGCCCTTCTTCCTTTAATGCCTCACCTACTAAAAATCTTATACTGGGCTCATCATCAACTATTAAAATACTCAGCCCTTCGCCTTTTAATTGTTCAGAGTCGTGTAGCATAATCCTTCCCACCAGTACAAAGGTTCTTTGAAAGCGTACAATGAAAAGCTGTTCCAAATAAATACTTATTCGCAAACTGGCTAAATATTCACTAAAAGTGAAAACTGTTTTCTTATTGCAAAGAGCCTATTTTCTTGATATAAGAGCAAAAAACAAAATAGGGAGAAACCCGCTTTAACAGAATCGTATTTTCTGCCAAAGGTGAAGCCCCCTTATGGATTAAAAGCTTGTTTCTGTACAAAAAATTATTAACTAAATGGATCAAACTTTGGATGTATTATATTCCAGTGCGGCCGCTACAAAGGCTGTAAATAATGGATGGGGCCTATTTAAACGAGATTTGAATTCCGGGTGAAACTGGGTACCTAAAAACCAAGGATGCCCCGGAAGCTCCATAATTTCTACAACCTTTCCATCTGAGGAAAGACCAGTGAATCTCATTCCCTGTTCTTCCAATTGTTCTATGTATTCCAAGTTGAAGCCGTAACGATGACGGTGCCTTTCTTGAATTTCCTTCTGCCCATAAGCAGAATAAGCCTTAGAATCGGAGGAAAGATTAACAGGAAAGCTCCCCAAACGCATGGTTGCCTCCGGCAACAAGCTGATAATGGGGTGATCCGCATTTTCCTTAAATTCAGTACTATGGGCATTGGCAAGTGAACAGACATTCCTGGCATACTCCACTGCCATTAATTGCATTCCCAAGCAAATCCCGAAGAAGGGGACTTGCTTTTCTCTTGCCCAATTAATTGCTTTGATTTTGCCCTCCATACCCCGATCTCCAAAGCCCCCCGGTACCAGAATAGCATCTACATCATGAAAACAATCATCCAATTCGACTGTTTTTTCTAAATCACCGGCATTAATCCACTTAATAGAAACTTCTGTTTGATAATGTGCACCGGCATGCCTTAAGGATTCAATTACACTTAAATAAGCATCCTGAAGCTCAACGTATTTACCTACCAAACCGATCTTGACAAAATGTTTTGGATTATTTACCTTATCTAGGAGAGCCAGCCAATCAGATAAATCCGTAGGGCCGCAGCTTAGCTTCATTTTCTCTATGACAATATCATCCAGACCCTCACTTTTCATCATTAAGGGAACCTCGTAAATTGTTTTAACATCTACATTTTGGATAACCGCCTCTTGGTCAATATCACAAAAAAGGGCTATTTTTTCTTCCATTTCTCTGGAAAGAGGCATTTCTGCGCGGCAAACAATAACATCCGGCTGAATACCGATGCTTCTTAATTCTTTTACGCTATGCTGAGTAGGTTTTGTTTTGGCTTCTCCTGCCGCCGACAGATAGGGCACTAATGTTACATGGATATAAATGGCACTTTCCTTG
>CAZCQT010000333.1:0-2581 GCA_964500905.1 uncultured Moorellales bacterium | reverse complement strand
AACACCCTGTTCTGAAAACCCAAGTCCCGAAAGCGCTCTCACAATAACTAAATAAATGGCACCCGGTGCAAAAGCCGCTAACCCGGAACTTATTGCAGCACCAGCTGTCGTAATTAATAAAGCATTACGCCGACCAAAGTAATCTGTAATTGGGCCAACCAATACAGCAAATACTAACGTAGTAACGTTTACCCACATAGTAATTTGTGCGCTATACGCTACCGACCAATTAAACTCCTCTGCTATTAACGGCAACAATGTTCCAAACAAAATATAATCGTAAACGCAAAACACCCATGCAAAGAAAGCTACAATATAAGCGTATTTCACATCCCCTTTTGTAATCTTGCTATCCAATTCGGTGTATGATTGGCTTCCTGCGGGCAAATTAGGTTCAATTATATTTTTGGGCTCCATAACATCCCATCTCCTTTTAATATTCTCATTCATTCAGTTGCACACAAAAGATTATCTTCTTTCAACGCTTGCCAAAATATCCGTAATTTTCCCGCCATTTACTGGTGTTAAATCCATTGGACATGCTGAAATGCCAACAATAAGATCGGTAACTGCACGAAATACTACATAATCCCCTCCCTTTGTTTCTGGTTCTTTATGAGTGGCGAAGGTTCCATCTGAATTAATTGGGGTGTTTTGGAATAAATTTACAGGATCTGGTATTCTCCAATACTCAATTTGATAATCCTTTAACGCCTCCAAAAAATTTTCTCGACAATTACGATGTTCATCCACGTTGAAATCCAGTTTGTAACGTGCAGGATCACAAGCTGGATAAAGGGTATCATGCACACCTACAGTATCTTCAACGAACTCGAGCAGAACGTTCCTATAATTACTGAAAAGTTTTTGGCCTTTTTTCAAATAGGTTTGGCCATTCATCATGCGTGTATGGGCTGTCGATAAATATTCTTGAGTGTTATCCTTACATATAGCAATAAAATCAGCAACTTGCTTACCTTCTACATCCACCACTTTTATTAAATCGCCTTCGCTAACTTCAAACGCTTCTCCTGTTCCGCCTTTAATCAAAATTTCCCTTTTCATTAAATTAAAACAACCTCCTCTTAAACATTAAACTCTGCTTTGACACTTTTGATACAATTTTGAACCATATTGTCAATCAGCGTTTTACCATCTGCCTTATTACCCTGTGTAGGATCTGATAACGAGCCCGACTTCGGAACAAGATCAGGAGGTTGAGGAAATACATCATAGAGTGGAATCGTTCCGTGCTCTTCCTTAACAGCTCTATCCATCTTAACAAGGTCAGGAGCAAGATAGCTCATCATGGAGGTTTCTAAAAAGGCTGCATGTTCAAGGGCTAACCCTGGATAATCTCCAGGGAACATATCAATAACAACATCCTCATCCATAATCGCAGCATAGCCGCATTTGATTATTTTTATATCGTTTTTAGCTGACTCCCTTATAGCTAAATCAATTGATTCCGCCAAAAAGAGGGAGTTTTCAATATGACCATCCATTACAACAATTTTTGTCGCTCCATGCCTTATTAATTCCAATAGGACATCTTTTACTAACAAAATTAACGTGTTCCCATCTAAACTTGTAGTGCCTGAATAGATTTGACCACCGCCACTATTAGCTTGAGATTTGTAACCATACGGTATGGCAGGTGCAACTATTCCATTAACCTCCTTGGCCACTAGTTTTGAAATTTCGTTAATTTGAATATAATCGGTACCCAGAGGTAAATGATACCCATGTTGTTCTGTAGACCCCACAGGGAGAAATATGATAGATTCTTTTACCATTTTAGAGTATTCCGGCCATGTCATTTCAGACATTAAAAGCGCCATTAAATCAAACCTCCTAATTTATTTACTTATACTGCATAACATGACTAACCCACATCATCGTCCTTCCATGAACCACTATAACTTGCTTCTTCCCAGTTAATATTCACCTTCTCCCCTTCTAAACGTCTAGTAAGGACTATTCTCCAAATATCCGAAAGTTCCTTAATATCAAGGATTTTTTGCGCTCCCTCTGAAGTAAATTTTCCTTGATAGAATACTTCAGTTGCGAAAGCACAAGTGACTTGCTTTGGATGCGACTCCACTAACCGCAATGGTTCGCCAGGAGTGACGACCCCTTCCTGAAGAACCCGGAAATACCAACCCAAATATCCAACGTTACGCATAAGTTTCGCTATATTTATGGTTCCTCCATGCCGTGCATTCACCTTATGACAGGGTCCCCGAGGATGGGTAATTTGCACGATGGCTTTACCCAATTCAAATATATCGCCAATACAAACGTCTTGTTCGATAGCTCCAAGTGTAGTCAAATTTTCACCGAACGCATTGTAGTTTAGTTTGCTCGGTAATTGCAATTCTTTTTCCCAATACGCATAATGCTCGTATGGATACAAACATACTGCCTGATCCGGCCCGCCATGTACGGTCAGATCGGCTTGAGCATCTCCTTCAAAATTCAACTTTGACAAATAAACTGGTCGATTGACGGGCTGTTTGACGAAACCTGAAGTCAGATCCTTCTTTTTGTACTTCATGGCGGCCGGTTTTCCAACATTCAA
>CAZCQT010000332.1:351-2584 GCA_964500905.1 uncultured Moorellales bacterium | reverse complement strand
CTGTAGGCGATATTAATGTGGACAGGATTCCTTTGGTATTCATCCCGTAAACATAGCTGTCGTGCAAGAGCCCCTGACATTGCACCATATAAACATAGGCCACCCGGGGCAAATCCGAGTATTCCCGGGCCGCCTTATCTATGGAATCATATCTGAATTCTTCAATTTCCTCCGGATCGAGATCCTTTGTGGCTTTGCCAAGGTAATACGCTGCTTTTAAACCAGCCAGTCTAACCGTGGCCTCATGCTTGTGTTTATCCAGAGATGGTAATGGCGTGATGAGCGGGACCACAATAAACATTTGTGAAAAACTATTATATTTGGCCCCCGGGCCGCTCATGTCAATAATTCCTTCTTGAAAGTTTACAATCTTCCCACATGTCACTACAGCGCAGTTTTCAATTACATTGGTACAGCCTTCCCCAACAGTTTCGAATTCTCCAACAAATCCCGGGAAAACCTGACCCGGCCCTTTTACCTTGTAACGAGGCTGCACTATATCTTTAATGGGAACAATGCGAACAGACTCACCTGGCCTTGCCAAATCAAAATCAACTTCCTGGATATTGGTGTCTTCTTTTAAATATTCCCGGAGCTCCTGCTTGTCAATATATAGTATTTTATTCTTTAGGATTGTTTGATCGGCAAATTGCACATCATTAATTTTAAATTTGCCTAACTCTAATTGCATTATGGATAATCCCCTTTCCTTAGATTATTGATTATCCATAATTGCAAGAAGTGTGCCAACATAAAAAGGCCGTATTCCCTAGGCTTTATAAATACCTATTTAAAAGATATTTCTAAGAAGTAGAATAACCAGACTACATCCTTGTATCGCGGGGGGGCCCAATACCTCTAAGAAATAGAATAATATCTAACTTTTAGAAAGAAATTTCTCCCTCAAAAAATCTTTTAACAAAATCATAATCCAAATATTGAAAATCAAGCTTTGATTTTGCATCCCAAACGCAGCCCGCGTGATCACCCAGCAGCCCCTTTGTATGTGCAATAGCCTGTTCAATCAAATGTAAACTGTCAGCATCCAACGCACTCTTTTGAGCATCCAATATAACACTTTTATAGGGGTTTATATATGGACCTATAGCACCTGTTAAAGGGTGGGTCAGCAATTTAAAGCCCTTCCTGATCTCTGTTCTTACGTTCATAAAGAGCTCCAAAGGGCTTCCCTCAAATGGTTCTACCTGTTCTTTAAATTGTTTTATAATATACGGATTATTGGTTAGGCAACGATACCTCATGGTTTACATCCTTTCAGCTAGTTTATATTTTTTAATCTTGTTGTATAAGGTGGCCAGAGATATATCCAAAATATGAGCAATTTTTTGTTTAGCCTCGTAGGTTGTACCATATTTATGCAGCGCATTTGTGATAATGAGTTTTTCAGCCTGTTCCAAGGGTAAAATATAATTCTGTTCTGCCACCGTAGTTGAAAAATTATCAGCGGCGATAAATTGCATATCCTTAGCCTCAACCACGATTTTGCCGCTTGAATTTAGAATTGCTCTTTCTAAAACATTTTCCAGTTCCCTGATATTACCAGGCCAGTGGTATTTATACAAGAGTTCTATTGCCTTTTTACTAATCACCAATTGTTTTCTTCCTAGCTTACGGCATAATTTCTTCATCAAATAACCTGTTAAAATCTCCAAGTCAACCTTTCTGTCCCTTAAGGGAGGAATAACAATATTCCAGACATTCAGACGATAATAAAGATCCTCCCTGAATGTGCCGTCCGCCACCATCCTTTTTAGGTTTCTGTTGGTGGCAGCTATAACCCTGACATCCAAATGTATTTTCGCTTCTCCTCCTACGCGACGGAGTTCCTTTTCTTGCAAGACTCGCAATATCTTTGCCTGCAGCGCTAGATCCATATCGCCGATTTCGTCAAGGAAGATAGTTCCCCCATTTGCCAACTCGAACATGCCAAGCTTTGTTTTATGTGCACCGGTAAACGAACCTTTTTCATGGCCAAAAAACTCACTTTCCAGCAGGTTAGTCGGAATCGTGGAACAATTAACGCTTATAAACGGCTTTTTGGCCCGCATGCTCTCCTTATGAATGGCGTTAGCAATTATTTCCTTGCCTGTGCCGGTTTCACCCTGAATCAATACAGTGGCATCATTTTTAGCCGCAATTCTGCCCATTTCAATCACGTTTTGCATGGCAACGCTTGAACCGATTAAATCCTCAAAAGTATATTTAGCCTTAC
>CAZCQT010000332.1:0-341 GCA_964500905.1 uncultured Moorellales bacterium | reverse complement strand
AGCCTTACTGAGATAACTGATTTTTTGGGATAGCGTCCTAACCATGGTATTGCTTTGCTTCAACTGTTCTGATAAAGACAACAAATCCCTAATATCCTGGACAAAGGCAATGGCACCGATCATTTGGCCAAAAAGAAAAATGGGCATGGCACTGGAAACCAATTCAACCTCAGAACCTTTAGGATAATTTTTTAAATTAGTTATAACCTTACCTGTTTTTAGTACCTTGGCAAGCCCTCCGTCGGGGGAAACGTCAAAAACATTTTTACCGATCCTTTCATCCACCTTAACGCCAACTATCTCTAGAAAAGATGGATTTACATAGTGAATTACACCCTTAA
>CAZCQT010000331.1:0-2585 GCA_964500905.1 uncultured Moorellales bacterium | reverse complement strand
AGGGGATATTTTGGTGGCCTATGGAACAGATAAGCATTATATCCCGGCTATGGAAAAGGCAAGTGCCATAATCACCATGGAAGGTGGATTGACATCTCATGGAGCTGTGGTAGCTCTTAACTTGGGTATACCGATAGTAGTGGGCATTCCTAATGTAATGGAGGTATTACAAGATGGAGATGTTTTTACCATAGATGGATCGAACGGCTTGGTTTATCAAGGTGTTACCAAGGTTTTATAACACCGTCTAAATAATTGCGATCGAAGGAAAGGGGAGAAATTGTTAATGGAAATAAAAAAAGTTGGAGTTACTGATACCACCTTGAGAGATGCTCACCAATCCCTGTTAGCTACAAGGATGAAGATTGAAGATATGCTTCCTATTGCCAGAAAAATGGATTCAATAGGTTTTCACTCGTTAGAGGTTTGGGGCGGGGCTACCTTTGATACCTGCATGCGTTACTTAAATGAAGATCCTTGGGATAGGCTGGATTTGTTGAAAAAGGCTATACCCAATACACCATTACAAATGCTTTTAAGAGGGCAAAATATTTTAGGTTACAAGCATTATGCAGATGATGTGGTAGAGGCATTTGTAAAAAAAGCAGTGGAGCATGGTATTGATATTATTAGAATTTTTGATGCATTGAATGATTTAAGAAATTTGGAGAAAGCCATGGAGGTAGCTAAGGAAAGTGGAGCCCATGTGCAGGGGGCAATTTCCTATACCATCAGCCCTGTTCATAATACCGAGTACTATGTCGCAAAAGGCAGCCGGTTAAAAGACATGGGAGCAGATTCCCTTTGTATTAAGGATATGGCGGGATTATTGGCTCCATATGCCGCAGAGGAACTGATTATAGCTTTAAAATCCCAGGTGGGTCTTCCGATTCAACTACATAGCCACTACACCAGCGGAATGGCAGCTATGACTTATTTTAAAGCTGCTGAAGCGGGGGTAGATGTAATTGATACCTGTATTTCTTCTTTGGCTCTTGGAACCTCGCAGCCTGCAACAGAGAGTATGGTAGCGGCCATGAAAGGTGCAGAGTATTGTCCGGATTTGGATTTGGCGGCTTTATCAGAAATAGCGGCTTATTTTTCCGATGTACGGAAAAAATATAAGGACTTTGATGTTTCCGCCAATATAGTAGATACCAATGTTCTACAATACCAAATTCCCGGAGGTATGATTTCTAATTTTATGTCCCAATTGGCCCAGCAAAATGCCTTAGATAAATTGCCTACTGTTTTGGCTGAGGTACCAAGGGTCAGGAAAGATTTAGGTTATCCTCCCCTGGTTACGCCAACCAGTCAAATTGTTGGCACTCAAGCTGTTTTAAATGTGTTGTCCGGTGAAAGATACAAAATGATTAGTAATGAGACCAAAAATTATGTAAGGGGTCTTTATGGTCAATCACCTGCACCCATTGCTAGGGAAATCAAAGAAAAAATCATTGGAGCAGAAGAACCTATTACCGAAAGGCCTGCTGATTTTATTGAACCGCAACTTGCCCAAGCTAAATCAGAAATTGCGGTTTATATGGAAAGAGAAGAAGATGTTCTGTCCTATGTTTTGTTCCCGGCTGTAGCAAAAAAGTTTTTGGAAGAGAGGCTGGCAGGGAAAGTTAAGGTAGATTTTCAGATAGCCCAGGAAGGTCCGCAAGCAGGAACAGTTCCCTATCACCCGATTTAAAAAATGCCATCAAAAAAAGCCCTTAAAAAAGGGCTTTTTTCTTGTTTGGTCCTATGGTTCCGGTAGTATAGGGCTCAATTAAAATTCTGCCATCTACCATTCGTGCAATTTCAGGGTAGTTATGTGAATTGCTTTCACCTGAGGATCTTCCGACAATTTTGCTTATTCTTAATTGCTTTGCCTTCATTCTATGAGCCACAATAACAGATTTTTCATCACCAAAGACACCTGCATGAGCAATGCCTCTTAAGGCCCCCATTACCAGGATATTGCCACTTGCAATTAATTCCCCCCCGGCATTTACATCCCCTAAAACAGTTATATGCCCATCATATTGTAGTGTTTGACCGGATCTGATACCATGCTCCAGCAAAAGGCAATTACTGGCATCCGCCGGAATATTAGTTTCAAAGGATTGACTATCGTTAGTCTGGACGCTCTTTGGTTTTAAGTCACTATCCCCGGGGAATTTAATTTCATTATTGGGAATTAGACCATGTTTTTGGCAGATTTCCTCTAATATTCGCGATTCCGCTAATGTGATCTTTGAAGGCATAAAAGTAAATTCTGCTCCTTTAAAAAAACCATTAGCAGATATAATTTTTTCCAGCAGCTCTTTTTTAAGATCTTCAAAACTATAACCGGGGTTAAGAATAATAACCAGACCCTCTTTTGTTCCTTTAATAGAAACTGCATCCTGAGTCAATAAATTCACTCCTTATATATAAATAAATAGCTACATTTTCTTTAATATATAAAATTCGAGTAATTGTACCACTTTTCCTGCTTTTTTTCAGGAAAGATCTAGTTTATATTTAGACAAAAGGGCAGGACAAGGGAGGAAAGATATTAAAAACAGAGAAATATATAAATAAAATCAGAAGGGTGT
>CAZCQT010000330.1:0-2591 GCA_964500905.1 uncultured Moorellales bacterium | reverse complement strand
ATTGTCACCCACATTATCCGCAATTGTAGCCGGGTTTCTGGGATCATCCTCCGGAATACCCGCTTCCACCTTGCCAACCAAGTCGGCACCCACATCGGCAGCCTTGGTATAAATACCACCGCCAACGCGAGCAAATAAGGCAATAGAGCTGGCTCCCAGTGCAAAGCCATTAACCACATTTGGATTATCAAATAAAAGATTTACAATACCTAAACCCAAGAGTCCTAAACCAACTACAGCCATTCCCATGACTGCTCCGCCGGAAAAAGCAATCCCCAAGGCAGCGTTTGCACTTTTACGAGCAGCGTTTGCAGTCCTGACATTGGCCTTGGTGGCTACATTCATCCCTATGTAACCTGCTCCGACAGAACAAACCGTGCCCAGTAAATAGGCAATTGCGGTAGCCGGCTGCAAACTCCCTTCTCCATGGGTAACAAAGCCTAAAACAGCGATTAAAGCAGCTAAACCCAGTACAAAGAAAAGTAGGGTACGATACTCTCGCATTAAGAATGCCATCGCCCCTTCATGAATTGCTTCAGCTATTTCCGCCATTTTTGGTGTCCCCTCTTCAGCACGGCTTACTTTGCCGGCCAAATAAAAAGCAAAGAGCAAGGCCAGTATACCGGCCACCGGGGCTAAATAACTTAATTGCATTGTTTTGCTAACCTCCTAAAATAATGTTTTTTAAGATATAAAACTTAAATTAAGGACAAAAGCAAGGAAAAAAATAAAAAGGAGATGGCAGAAACCGCAGCTATTTTAGCCAAAAGATCATCTAAGCCTTTTTTCTTACCAAAAATTTGCTCGGCTCCCCCGGCGATTGCTCCGGATATTCCGGCACTTTTTCCAGATTGCAGCAATATTGTGGCAATTAAGCCAAGGGCTGCAATTACTTGTAGCACAATGATAAAGGTTTTCATTCCTTCACCTCCCGTTACCTTTAAAACAAATTTATTCTAGCATACTTACCAAGGGAATACAAGAAAAGTGCAAAATTACACATCCATATTTTTCAGATTGTAAAAAGCTTTTATGCCTGCATATTGGGCTGAGCTCTGTAATTCTTCTTCAATCCTAAGCAGTTGATTGTATTTAGCCACCCGATCCGTTCTGGAAGGAGCACCGGTTTTTATTTGTCCGGCATTAACAGCAACAGCTAAATCAGCAATGGTCGTATCCTCTGTTTCACCGGATCTGTGAGAGATAACAGCAGTATAGCCTGCTCTTTTCGCCATTTCAATAGCGTCTAAGGTTTCTGTTAAGGTCCCGATTTGGTTTACTTTAATTAAAATTGAGTTTGCAGTTCCCAACCTGATTCCTTGAGCCAATTTTTCGGTATTGGTAACAAATAAATCATCCCCCACTAATTGCACCTTAGAGCCAATTCTCTTCGTCAGCTCTTTCCAACCTTCCCAATCATCTTCTGAAAGACCATCCTCAAGCGAGATAATGGGATACCTTTCTACCAGATCAGCATAGTATTCCACCATTTCCTGAGAGGTACGGGTAAGCCCCTGTCCTTTAAAGACATATTTACCTTCTTGATATAGTTCAGTGGCAGCTACATCTAAGGCCAGCCCAAAATCTTTGCCAAGTCGGTAGCCCGCTGCCGTAATTGCTTCCATTATTACTTCCAGGGCTTCCTCATTAGAATCAAGGTTGGGAGCAAAGCCTCCCTCATCTCCCACCGCCGTATTTAAATTTTTAGACTTCAGCACTGTTTTTAGCTGGTGAAAAACCTCGACACCCATTCTGAGGCCTTCCCTAAAACTTTTAGCACCTACCGGCATGATCATAAATTCTTGGATATCTATATTATTGTCTGCATGTTCCCCGCCATTGAGTATATTCATCATAGGCAGGGGTAATTGTTTGCCATTACTGCCGCCTATGTAACGATATAAGGGTAAGCCCAAATGGTTAGCGGCAGCTTTTGCTGTTGCCAAGGAAACGCCCAGCAAGGCGTTAGCCCCCAATTTGCCTTTATTAGGAGTGCCATCCAATTCAATCAGTTTTTGATCTATTTCAGCTTGATTAAGGGCATTAAATCCTAACAAAGCCGGTTTAATAATATTGTTTACATTGTTAGCCGCGGTTAAAACACCTTTGCCCAGATATCTTTTTTTATCTCCATCTCTTAACTCGACAGCTTCGTAAGCACCTGTGGAGGCACCGGAAGGAACAGCACCTCTGCCCCAGCTGCCATCTTCAAGACGCACATCTACTTCAAGGGTTGGATTTCCACGGGAATCCAGTATTTCTCTGGCATGAACATCTGTAATTTTAATCATTTTATTACCTCCTTATATGTATGTGGTCTAGTAATGCCTAACAGTGGTCAAGCGGTGGTCTAGCGATTGTTAAAACCTTTGGGTGTCCTACTTTGGGGTCTTTTGCATGCTTATATGCATGAGATCCTTCATTCCGCTTCGCTACATTCAGGATGACGTTAAAGCAAGACTTCGCTACATTCAGGATGACGGTGGAGTAGGGCTTCGCTTTGTTCAGGGTGACGGTAAAGTAAGGCTTCGCTTCATCGTCACCCTGAACGAAGTGAAGGGTCTCATGCAGAATCTCATGCAAAAAAGAAT
>CAZCQT010000329.1:0-2602 GCA_964500905.1 uncultured Moorellales bacterium | reverse complement strand
AAATTTCGATCTATACCCTCTCTTAGACTTATTGGAATATCAAAATTCTGATAATTATCGTAAAAGTTCTCTAATATATCCTGGGTTTGCGATGCGTAAACAGGTATTTTATCTCCCAAGGCATTTAATTGTTTTATTATTACCGGAAAACCATAATAGCAAGATGCTGATAACGCACCGAACACTAAAACATAGACAATAATAATACTATAAAGCCTCTTTATCCCTGATTGCTCTAATTTTTCTACCAGAGGATTTAATGCATAGGCTAAGCCAGCGGCTAAGACAAATGGAAATAAGGATTTTCGGACGCTATATAAAAAAGCTATAATAAACAGAGCCAAAATCAATAAAGTTAACCGTCTTATCAGCTGTTTTTCAATTTTTATTTGCATTCATAAAACCCCTAAAAAAAGTGAGGTATTCCCTCACTTAATTAAATCATTTACATCTTCCATTACATTTTTCAGTACTTTATTTGCTCTTGTTTTAAAAAATTTTGATTGTCCTTTCAAACGTTTTTTAACCATCTTCTTTTTTTGAGGTGTTAAGGGATAACTACTAAATACTACGCCAAGAATTCCGCCTGCTAGCAGGCCTTTAAAAAAACCGCTGGTCATATTTGTCTTAGCCTCCTGATTGAAGTTCTAGGGTATCGGCTCCGTAGGCGATAAGGCTGCCGTCTTCCTCTACTGCATACACTTTATTTTTGCTGTCATATTCTACAAAGCAAGTCCAGCAATAGTACTGATCCGGTCCAATCTTACCTACCTCCTTGCCGCCGCATATAGGGCACGTCAAAAAAACCACTTCCTTTAAAAATCTACTAAAATACAATCCTGACTGATCTTTTGTATAGCGTATTTGCTAATTGAATGCCTTCCAATTAAAATATCTCCAATAAAGCCTTCCGAAATCTCCAAGGCCTTTATTTCACAATGCGGCAACTTAAACAGGACATCGACAACTTCCCCTAATTCCTTGCCAGCACTGCTGATTATATTAAGCCCTTTCAGCTTCGACAAGAGAATTTCCCCTTCATTCCCCACTGCGCCTGATGGTAAATCTTTTGTATTTACAAGAACCGCATCCCTGCCCAGACTTGATATGTTAAGGGGCTGGCATAACTTAACTCCATTGCTGTTTTTATCGTCAACCAGCAAATGATTTACGCGATCCAAGTTAGGGGAAAAACTTATATCAGTTATTTTCCCCACAACCTGTCCGGTTATTTGACTAAATACAACTAAACCAATACAGTCGTTTACTTTATGCAATTAAAATAACCACCTTAATTAACAGGTCAGTAAATATTATCACCATTTTTTTAAAAAATAGTCCAAATCCGCTTTTGACTAAAAAAAACGTGCCCGTCAAGACACGCTTTACTCTAAACGTTTTGTAATTGTGCCCCCGCCAATTACGAGGCTACCCTGATAAAAAACGACAGCTTGACCCGGGGTTATGGCGTTCTGCTGCTCACTGAAATGAATTTCTGCAAAATTAGTACCTAAGAAACTTGGGCATATTTCAGCTTTTACCTCTTCTGCCTTATAACGGATTTTTGCAGATACACTCATGGCATGTTTAAGTTCGCCAAACGGAATAAAATTAACGTTAGCTGCCAGTAAGGCCTGGCCGCCCAGCTCTTCAAATCTACCCAGAATTATGGCATTCGATTTTGGAATAATGTCAATCACGTAGGCAGGGTAGCCTAAAGCAATACCTAAACCTTTGCGCTGACCAATAGTATAAAAAGGTATCCCCCTATGCTGGCCAATAACATTCCCTTTTGTATCCATAAAAGGTCCAGGTTTAATTTCTTCTCCTTTGGACTTGTTTTGAATAAAATCACGGTAATTATTATCTGGTATAAAGCATATTTCCTGGCTTTCAGGTTTATCAGCTACACTAAAGCCATATCTTTTCGCCATTGTCCTGATTTCCGGTTTAATATAAGGCCCAAGGGGGAAAAGAGTTCGTTTTAATTGCTCTTGAGTCAAGCCATATAAAACATAGGTTTGATCCTTATTGGCATCCTTTGCCTTTAGGAGAACATAACGCCCCCTGGAAGCATCAAACTCAATATTTGCATAGTGTCCGGTAGCGATATAGTCAAAACCCAGCATGTGCGCTTTCTTGAGCAATGCACCGAATTTGATATATCTGTTACACGCAATACATGGATTTGGTGTTCGGCCGCTCAAATATTCATCTACAAAATAATCAATAACCTTTTCTTCAAATATTCCTTTAAAATTTAAGACATAGAAAGGGATATCCAGCCTATGGGCAACATGTCTGGCATCCTCAACTGCCGCTAATGAGCAACATCCAGTTTCGCTGGCTGGAAGAGGGGTCTCATCAGGCCAAATCTGCATGGTTGCGCCAGTGACCTCATACCCTTCTTCTAATAACAGGGCCGCAGCAACAGAACTGTCTACCCCACCGCTCATTGCTACAAGTACCTTTTTTTTCTGCACAAACCCCAAGCCCCCGATAAACTATTAGTGCTTATTTTTGTTCATATAATCTTTAATAGCCTCATGCAATGCATCTGCAGCCAAATTTGAACAATGCATTTTAGCCGGCGGCAGACCAT
>CAZCQT010000328.1:0-2607 GCA_964500905.1 uncultured Moorellales bacterium | reverse complement strand
AAGGTTTAAAACCAGGTGAAACCATTATCATTCGAAAGACGGTGATTCGCTAGATGGATGAATATCTTATCTACTTGGAAAATCTTAATAAGGTAGTCAGTTTAGGGCTTACTAAATTGGCTATTTTAAAAAACATAAATTTAAGGATTAAAAAAGGGGAATTCCTCGCCATAGTGGGGGCATCGGGTTCGGGTAAATCTACTCTTTTAAATATCATAGGTTGTTTGGATAAGCCGACCTCCGGTACTTATTTATTAAATAATAAAACTATAGATCAGTTAAAAGATGATGAGTTGGCCCGTATCCGCAATATGGAGATTGGGTTTGTATTTCAATCCTTTAATTTAATACCTTACTACACCGCCCTTAGAAATGTAGAGGTGCCTCTTACCTATGGAAGAACAGGCAATAAAAAAGAAATAGCGAAAAACCTCTTGGTTCGGCTGGGCTTAGGTGAAAGACTTAATCACAAGCCAAATATTATGTCCGGCGGAGAAAAACAAAGAGTTGCTATTGCCAGAGCTTTAAGCACTAGCCCTAGTCTGATTTTGGCGGATGAACCCACGGGAGCTTTAGACAGTAAATCCGGTCAGGAGGTATTAAAAATTTTTGAGGGGCTTCATGCCGAGGGGAAAACCATCATTATGGTCACCCATAACCAGGAGAATGCTCAATATGCAAAAAGAACTATAGTATTAAAGGATGGTGAGATAGTGGATGAATATGCTGGAAACTTTGAAAGTAGCGTCTGAAGGTGTTTGGCTAAATAAGGTCCGCTCCTTTCTTACCATTTTAGGGATAATCATTGGTGCAGCTACAATTATCTTGGTAATAGGTATCGGCAAAGGCAGTGAGGCGGCAGTAAATGACCAATACTCCCAATTAAGTGTGACCACTATTTATGTTAATGCGGGCACTCAGGGGCAGGGGGGAGGAGGTAATGCCAAAACATCTAAGTTAAGCATTAAGGATGTGGATGTTATCTTAGATAATTGTCCCTCCGTTCTTAAGGTTTCCCCCCAAATTGTTAGCAAAGTGGATGCAGGTTATGGAATAAATAAATTGCAGCCTACGGTGTTAGGTGTCTCGGAAAACTACAATGAATTGACTAACTTGGCCTTTATGCAAGGAGATTTTTTAACAGATACCGCCGTTGCTAACAAAGAAAAGGTGGCTGTAATTGGCTACGAAGTTGCTTTGGGTTTGTTTGATGATCTGGAAAGCGATTTAGTAGGGCAATATGTTAATGTAAATAAACAAAAATATCTGATAGCGGGTATTTTAAAATCAAAAGGCGAGTCCATGGGGGGCGTTAGTATTGATGACAGCATTTTGATTCCTCATACCACCGCAGAGAGGTATATAACGGGGACTACTGTTAAGCCCAGGCTGGTGGTTCAGGCCAAAGACCTTAACAGTGTAAGACCAGCCATGGAAGAAATAACAATTGCCTTAAGAGAAGCCCATAACCTAAGGCCTGGGGTAGTTGATGATTTTACTATTAAAGATGCCGGC
Source organism: uncultured Moorellales bacterium (assembly GCA_964500905.1). GTDB lineage: Bacteria > Bacillota > DULZ01 > DULZ01 > DULZ01 > JBBAFB01. The sequence goes on along the minus strand of CAZCQT010000328.1, from coordinate 1,092 downwards.
AGCAAACTAGCCTCGGCTCAAGAAACAGCCAAGACTATGTCGCTTTTACTAATTTCGGTAGCGGGAATTGTGCTTTTGGTCGGGGGCATTGGGGTTATGAATGTAATGTTGGTATCCGTTAGAGAAAGGATTAAGGAAATAGGTACTAGGATTGCTTTAGGTGCCAGGAAAAGAGATATTCTAAGACAGTTTTTATTGGAATCAATTTTATTAAGTCTAGCCGGAGGTATCTTGGGTATTTGCTTGGGGATGCTGGCATTACCTTTAATGGAAAAACTTGATCTAAGCGTAATTCAATCTGCAGAAGCAATTCTTTTAGCCATTTTATTTGCTTTAAGCGTTGGAGTGTTTTTTGGTTTTTACCCAGCCAAAAAGGCGGCGGGATTAGATCCGATCGATTCCTTAAGATACGAATAATGGGGGGAAATTTTATGAAGAAGGTTACAAAAGCAATTTGTTACTTGCTGATTTTTGTGCTCGCCGTGTTAGTAATAGGTTGCAGCGGAAGCAAACCTGATTCCGCAGAAACTAATGTTATAGCCAGTCCCGGAGGAGCTATAGTCGGGGGTGCAAATCAAGGGGGAGTGACTGATCCTGAGCAACCAGAGAGAACAGTGGATGTTTATGGTTCTGTCAGATCTATCCAAGGGAACATAATAACCTTAGCTAAGATGGTCCAGCCTCAAAGCGGAAAGGATTTAAGCGATGAAGAAAAAGAGGCTAAAAGGGCTCAAATGCAAAATCTAAGCGAAGAGGAAAGGCGTCAGCAAAAAACACAAAGTCAGGTGCTAACGGGGGAAACTGTTCAAGTGTTGATCCCGGTGGGTGCTCCAGTTAAAATAAAACAAAATCAAACTCAAGGGGGCGGAATTGTAGAAGGTGCCCTTACAGATATCAAGCAAGGAGTAACCCTTTCTGTTTGGACGGAGGATAGTGCCACTAATGATCGGGTTACCGCAGAATATGTGAGAATATCCGGCTTGAACTAATAACCCATTCTTCATGTGATGCACTGGGGACGGTTGCTGGTGCATACAGAAGGTGACATGGGATATGGACAATAATATGACAATAAACCTGTCCCCTTGTCAT
>CAZCQT010000327.1:0-2615 GCA_964500905.1 uncultured Moorellales bacterium | reverse complement strand
CGTGATAACAACATTAGCCCAAAACTTAGAACCGCCTTTTTGCACTCGCCAATCTTCGTCTTCTACGCGACCAAATTTCTTGGCAACTTTGAGTTCTTTTTCGGGCTTTTTTGCAACAATATCTTCTTTCAAATAGAAGGTGGAGAAGTGCTTACCGATAATTTCGTCAGCCTTATATCCTTTCATCAGTTCAGCACCTTTATTCCACGTCATGATATAGCCATGAGCATCCATGAGAAAAATGGCATAATCTTGAACGCTATCAACAAGCATTTTGTAATATTGAAGCCGGACCAGCGCATCGCCCCCTTTGATGTGTGACGCTTTTAATTGACTAGCAGTAAAGTTGTTATGGCCCAAATGTTTATCTCCAATACGTGCACTTTCAGTAAAACATAAGAAGCAAGACTCATATAGTGAGATATCTTACACTTCGCCATGCTCTAAATAGTATCGTGTTATTTAGCTGGTCCGGGCAACGGGCTGCCTACATGTGGGTTCCGATACAAAATTGCGAAGTCAGCATAAAAAGTTTGTAAATAACTTTACAGAAATATTTTTGATTAGGTGTTAAGTTTATGTCATAAGCATAAGTAGGGAGGGAAGACTCTATGAGTAGAGTGTTGATTTTTAGTACTATTCTTATGACCACCGCACTTTTAGTCGGAGCTATTTTTTTTCCAACCAACCCAATCATGTGGCTCGGTTCGACATCCGCTGATTTTGTTACGGTCCGAGCAATACTGATTGTCCTTTTAATCATCCTTCTATTTACTGATCCCCCGCGAAATATTTTACTTAGAGTTGTCTTAGGCTTAAGTTCAATCGCGCTCCTTTCTTGGGTCAGCTTGGAAATTTATACGTATTCGATATTAGTGCTTGATGTCGGTATATTCATGTTGGCTGGCATTATTCTGGCTATCGAGGCACTCGAGCCGCGACTGGAATCGATGGAAGAAGACACCAACATGTATATAGATTCACTTTCGCTAGACACCGTAGCCTCCTCTTCCGCTGCTATCACACGGTCTAGTCAGCCATCTCATAAGCAAGTGGGGGGCGTATTATACAGTAGGTTATTTAACAGCCCGCTTGTGAGAAAAAATTTATATTTATATGTATTAAACGAGGACACACGTCATGGCAGATAAGAAATCATTTATAGATGAGCAAATCAAAGCAGCCGATGAGCTTAAAGAAGCTGCCAAAAAGCAGATGAAAAGCAAATAATCAGCTGTTCAGGTCGCTATATCTGATATACTTATTAGTCGGATATGGTAAAGAAGACACAGCAGCATGCCCTGGAAGTTAATGGGCTAATTAAGCGGTATTCTAATGGCACCGAAGCCCTAAAAGGTATTGACCTCAGCGTAGCTGAAGGTGAGTTTATTGGCTTGCTGGGCCCGAATGGTGCAGGGAAGTCGACGCTTATTCATAGCATCATGGGGCTTGTAATGCCCACAGGTGGGACGGCCAAGGTATTCGGACACAATGTGGTTACGGATTATCAGGCGGCTCGTGCGCTTTGTGGCTTGGCGCCACAAGAACCAAATCTTGACTGGTTTTTAACCGTCGAAGAAACACTTGATTTTCATGGCGGCTATTATGGCATGTCTAAAACTGATCGCAAAGAACGGATTGATGAGCTGTTAGAAGCCTTTTCGCTCACCGAAAAACGCAAAACAAACAGCCGTGAGCTCTCCGGCGGCATGAAGCGGCGAGTAATTCTGGCACGAGCTATGATGCACCGTCCAAAACTCATCATCTTGGATGAACCAACGGCAGGTGTAGATGTCGAATTGCGGCTTGAGCTCTGGCACTACATGCAAAAAATCAACAAAGAAGGTGCCACGATTCTTTTAACTACCCATTACATCGAAGAAGCCGAGCAACTCTGTAGCAAAATCGCGCTTATAAATAAAGGGAACATCTTAGACGAAGGCACACCAAATGAACTCAAAAAGCGCTTCAAGAAAAACACGCTCGAAGATGTCTATTTGGCAGTTACAGGCCGCGAAGAATTAGCCCGAAAGGTTATTTCCTAAGTGAGCAAAAACTACCTCGGTTTTTATACGGTGCTGCGCCGTGAAATGCAGCGGTTTTGGTCTATCAAGCGCCAAACGATTATCGGCCCGCTACTTGAAACATTTTTATACATTAGTGTGTTTGGAGCTGCGTTAGGCAGCCGCATCCAAAATTTGGAAGGGCATAGCTATATAAACTTCATCATTCCCGGATTACTACTCATGGCAATGGCAATTAACGCATACTCCAACAACTCAGCGTCTCTCTTGCAGCAAAAACTAATGCACGCCATCGACGACCAATTATCCTCGCCGGTATCAAATACAGCACTGTTGGTCGCCTTTACGCTTGGTGGGTTTATCCGCGCAGCAATTATTACCTTTATTACATTTGTAACAGCAGCACTTCTCATTGATTTACCGGTAGTCCATCCACTTTTACTCATCAGTAGCCTGGCAATTTGCGGACTGTTTTTTGCCTCGTTAGGTGTACTCATTGGCTTGCGAGCTGAAGCATTCGATAATATTAGCTTTTATCAAACATTTGTATTGCAGCCACTCATTTTCTTGGGCGGCATATTTTATTCCACC
>CAZCQT010000326.1:0-2617 GCA_964500905.1 uncultured Moorellales bacterium | reverse complement strand
GCCTTATCACCTTCCCGGTAACGCAGGTACCCCTTGTTTTCCATACGGCTGATTAAAGTTTTAGTAGTACTTTTTGCCCAACCTGTTTCCTCTTCCATGGCCTTTGATATTTGAGTTACCGTCAAAGGTGACTTATCCCAAAGGTATTCCATAATTAGCCATTCGCTGTTGGATATATTTATCTCCTTCTTTTCCTCCATAATCTTCACCTCATCTTGGGTTACTACTGTAGCCTAATTATATGATATTAGGGTTACAAATGTCAATCATAATGCGAAATCTTTTGTGCCAAAGGGATGGGGAAACCTACAAAAATCCGGTTTTATCACCACGAGCGTTAGGAAATCTCCCCTTTACAAGCTGTTCATCGGTGTAATGAGAATCTGTAATTGAATCAAGTCCTTAATATTTTTCAAAACCCCGACCGACCCCTTTTGAATTTCCTCTAAAATCGCTATAACATACCCCCGGGGGATTTACACTTGTAACCTATAGAAATGAGTTGTTAGCAAAAGTTGAAAACCTTGAAATCAGGATTAAACCCCACCTTATTTCACTATCTCAAGGACCTCAGTAACCTTATAGTTGGCTTGGTGGCTTGCTAAAAATTTTTCATTATCGGGGCTTGGAGTGGAAGGGTTAGAGGCATCTACTTTGAAAGCATTTTTCTTATCTTTTTGAAAATAAAATATATTTTTGGGAGTTACTAACTGTATAGTACCATTAATTCCCCATGAAATATTATATATATCCTCCTCGGATAAGATTTTATTTATTTGTTGGCTATTACTGCTATATACGCTGACCGTTTCAGGTAAATCGTTTTTATAAATCCACGAAATATGGCTATCTATTATTAAAGCAATGCTTTCTCTGTCAAGAGAAGGTAAAAGGGTTAATCCTTGCCCGATAAGTTTATCTGGGCCAGTATCCTCTAGTTTATACACTTGGGCTGAATCAACCATTGCATAATACAGATTTCCATTTTTGCTATAGGCTATACTACTTATATTTTGCGGCAATGACTGTGCTTCCTTTAATTGATTATTTTCAAGGTCGTAAATCATGGCCACAGTATTTAGAGTTTCGGGTCGAGTTTTTTTCACAAGTATCAGTTGGTTTTTACTTGGGTGCCAATCAAAATCCACAATGTGGTCTACTGAGGATGAGATTTCTCTTTTCTTTTCGTCGACAATTACCAGTTGATAAAAATCTCCCCAGCCAAATTCCAATATAAAGCCCAGTTTATCTCCGGCAGGTGACCAAACAAAATCACGAACAGATACTCCCAGATGATTATTATTGTATTCTTCTCGGTAACTTAATTCCGCAATCTTGGTTCTTCGACCATTTTCAAGTTCCCAAATCTCTACAGGTGCGGCTTCATCTTGATAATAAGAAACAAAATAAAGCTTTTGGCTATCAGTTGACCATCCAATTGGTTTATTAACTGAAGTAGTGCCTTGAAATAAGTCTTCTACAATTGTTTTTGTGTTACTTGATTTTAAATGATTATTTGGGATTCTAATTGTTGAATCGTTAAAACGCAGATATGCAATAGCAGCCAGAAATAGGACCGCAATAACTAAAATCTTGTACAAATATTTCATTATGGGCTACCCTCCTCTTTTAAATTTCTTCCAAAAATCTCTAACCAAAAATATTGACGTAGATCTAACCTACTTCGTTCCACCCGTTGTGGAAAATTCTAACTATCCCAACATCTGAATTAACCTTGAACCTATTGGAGTGAAAGGCAGAAACTTTTTTCACGAAGGAGGGTGTTAAAACTACCCCCATTTGCTCTTTGTATAGTGAAGGACGGAATAAACGAGCTAAGAGAGGTGAAGGGATGGCTCCCTACATTTAAAGATACCTCAACTGACCCCGGACCCTGGGCTTGGTGGCTATCACGGTTTTCTTCATTATCCCCGTTACCTGATACCTGAGCTGCCCGTCCCGCCGTTCCCTATTGGCAATCGCATATTTACTGTATTTGGCTAACCGAGTTTTTAAATCATCCCCTGGAGAGTATAGTTCGGGCATTCCGTCAAGCCAGGAATACCTTTCCATGTACGGCTCGGTCGATACTAGACCATAACGGAAATTGCCGCCATCACTGCTTACAAGAAGGGCCGATTTTTTTAAAAGGGCATTTATTTCGGCCGCAAAGCTCATCATTTTATCTGCATCAAGCACCCTTGTTCCATTTATATCAAACTCCAAGGTATTGGCTTGTAATACCTTTTCTTTTCCATTTTCTATGGTGAATAGAGAATAAACATAGGTACAGAAACCCTGATACATAGAAGGAATATATCTGAGGAGATATTGCCTGCCATCAAGTTCGGTTAAAAATAACTGATTCCAACCAGCATGAGCCTCTGCAAACTCATCATTCCATAATTCTCTGCCCTTTTGATCGTGCACACTTAAGGTAACAATAAAGTTCGAGGGCATCATTTTTGTTCCATCAAGATAAATTGATTCATTTTGGCCATCGTTATCCAAATCCGCCTGAGCAATTGGTCCTAATAACTCTTCAACGCTTTTCCAGGTTTACCCCTTGTCGCTGCTGACAAAAACCCGTTCTTCCCCTTCTATGTCCTGATTAGCT
>CAZCQT010000325.1:0-2620 GCA_964500905.1 uncultured Moorellales bacterium | reverse complement strand
TATCAAGATGGTCCTATAGAAATTCTTGTATTAGAGTCTGAAGCCGAAGAGGCCTCACAAATTATCAGTAAACTTCTTTCAGTTTAAAAGGAGGCATCAATTTGATTGAAAAAATTGGGGTGCTGACAAGCGGAGGGGACGCCCCCGGTATGAACGCTGCAATTAGGGCTGTTGTCAGGATGGGTTCTTATTTATCTATAGAAGTAGTGGGAATAAAAAGAGGCTATTTAGGAATGATGGAAAAGGATTTTTTACCCCTTCAAGTCAGCTCTGTAGCGGATATTATCCACCGAGGCGGTACTATTTTGCATACTGCACGAGCGGAAGAGTTTTTAGAGGAAAAAGGCAAATTAAAGGCCTTGGCTAATGTAAAAGGCGAAGGAATTAAGGGCTTGGTAGTGATTGGTGGTAATGGGTCTTTACAAGGAGCGAATGCTTTAACAAGCATGGGCTTGCCAACCGTAGGTATTCCCGCCACCATAGATAATGATATCTCTGCTACAGATTATAGTATAGGCTTTGATACTGCCGTAAATACTGTCATTGATGCAATTAACAAGATAAGGGATACTGCTACTTCTCACGAGCGCATTTTTGTTCTGGAAGTCATGGGTAGGCATTCAGGACAGATTGCCTTGATGGCGGGTTTAGCTGGAGGTGCAGAATCTCTTTTTTTACCTGAGGAGTCAATCACTATGGACATGGTAATTGAAAAAATTATCAGAGGCTGTAGAAGAGGGAAAAAACATAATATTATTCTTGTGGCTGAGGGCTCCGGCAGTGCTTTTGATATAAGCAAAGTTGTGGAAGAGCGAGTGGGACTGGAAACAAGAGTAACTATTTTAGGTCATATTCAACGGGGTGGTTCGCCGTCTGCCTTTGATCGGATTTTAGCGAGCCGCTTGGGTGGTAGAGCTGTAGAATTATTAGCAGAGGACAAAAGCGGGAGAATGGTTGGTATGATAGGGTGTCAAATTAATGATATAAGTTTGGACACAGCACTTAATCAAAAAAAAGACTTAGATCAAGAAATGTACCGGCTGGCCGATATTTTATCCATGTAAATGCAGAACTCAAAACAGGAGGTTTTTTGATGAGACATACTAAGATTGTTTGCACTATGGGACCGGCTTGTGGTAATGTGGAAGTCCTGCAAAAGATGCTTACCGCCGGAATGAATGTAGCACGCTTAAATTTTTCTCATGGTAACCACCAAGACCACTTAAAACAATTAAATACAGCTAGACAGGCTGCGTCATTGTTAAATTACCCTTTAGCAACTTTATTAGATACTAAGGGGCCGGAAATACGTCTTGGTGAAATTGAGGGTAGCATTAATTTAGAAGCCGGGCAAGAAATTGTTCTTACAACTAAAAACATTATGGGAAATATAAATCGGATATCTATTAGCTATGAAGGGCTGCCAAGGGATTTAAAACCGGGAGATCACCTGTCTTTGGATGATGGGTTGATTGGCTTGGAGGTTGTTAAAATTGATGATACGGAAATTACTTGTTTAGTGGAAAACAGTGGGGAGCTCTCCGGTAAGAAAGGAGTAAATGTTCCCGGCGTACATATTAATTTGCCCTCTATTACCGAAAAAGATCTGCAGGATATTATTTTTGGCATTAAAAATAAGTTGGATTTTGTTGCGGCTTCCTTTGTCAGGACAGCAGCCGATATCTTGGAAATAAGAAAGGTTTTGGAGAAATATAACTCACCTCTCCAGATTATAGCTAAAATTGAAACCCAAGCAGCGGTAGATAATATAGAGGAAATACTGGAAGTATCAGATGGTATTATGGTAGCCAGAGGGGATCTGGGGGTGGAGATACCGGCGGAAGAAGTACCCTTGGTGCAAAAAAGGATTATTGCCCAATGTAACCTTTTAGGCAAACCGGTAATAACCGCGACGCAAATGTTGGATTCAATGATTCGTAACCCCCGTCCTACAAGGGCAGAAGCCAGTGATGTCGCTAACGCCATCATAGACGGAACTGATGCCGTTATGCTGGCAGGAGAAACGGCTGTAGGCAAGTATCCTATTGAAGCGGTTGCCACTATGGCCAGAATTGCCGAAAAAACCGAAAAAACTATTTTTACCGGCAGAGAAGGATCAAAAATAGGTAACCTAGCCGGCAGGAGTATTACCGGCGCCATAGGTCATGCAACCTTTGCGGTGGCTCAAGAATTGGAGGCTACTGCAATAATTACACCCACAACTTCCGGCTCTACTGCCAGGATGGTTGCCAGGCATCGTCCAAAGGCTCCTATAGTGGCGGCCAGCCCAAACGGAGTAGTGTGTAGACAGTTGTTGCTTGTCTGGGGTATAATACCTATTAAAACACAAAAAACAGAGGGCACCGATGCCATTATCACAACGGGTGTGCAAGCCGCTCTTGAAGCAGGAATAATCTCCTTGGGAGATTTGGTAGTAATTACGGCAGGTATTCCGGTGGGAATTCCGGGAACCACTAATTTGCTCAAAGTACATGTTGTTGGCAATGTGGTGGCTCAGGGGCAGGGCATTGGAAGGGCAGTTGTCACGGGACCAGCTCGCTTATGTAAAACTGCAGGGGAGGCCATGACGAAAGTAAAAGAAGGGGATATTTTGGTGGCC
>CAZCQT010000324.1:0-2625 GCA_964500905.1 uncultured Moorellales bacterium | reverse complement strand
CTTAATTACCTCATCATTCCCAACCACCATGAGGCTGTCACCTAAGTTGATCAACTTTTCTTTTAAAGGCTCCTCCCGTAAGCCCTCACCCTTTATGATCAACTCCGTGCAATACCTAAACTCCAATTTCCTATGTAAATCACTTTTATTTGAGTTTTCTGTCAAGTTACCATCACCCTTTACCGATTCCTCACTCGAAACAATGATCTCCCCTTGTATACCGGCTATCATACCATGCAAGATATAGACCCATCCTTGTCCACCGGCATCAACCACTCCCGCTTCAGCCAGCACCGGTAATAGTTGAGGAGTTTTTCTAAGAGATTCTTCCGCCGCATAGGAAGCCTCTAAAAGCACCTCCAAGCAATTTCCCCCTTCTTGAGCTTTATTGACAGCCCCCTCAGCAGTAGCCTTAGCAACTGTTAGAATAGTCCCCTCAACAGGCTTGATAACCGAACGGTAAGCCATCTCGGAAGCCCTTTGAAAAGCCTTGGCTAAAGAATTAGCATCCAATTTAGTCACCTGCATATCCTTGCCAAAACCTCTGAATAATTGTGATAGAATAACCCCTGAGTTTCCCCTGGCTCCCATTAAGGCACCTGTTGCTATACTTTTTAGAATGGACGAGATATCCTCGTTATTCTCTTTTTCCATCTCATTAATAGCAGCGGTAATTGTCAGGTGCATATTTGTACCGGTATCCCCATCCGGCACAGGGAATACATTAAGGGAATCTACATATGGTTTATTGTTGCCTAAAACCACATGTGCCCCACGAAAAGCCTGTCTTAACTGTTTTGCATCTAATTCTTTATACTGCAAATCCTTTACCTCCTCAGTCTAAAACCCTAACCCCTTGTACTATAACATTTACTTTGGAAACAGTTTGACCTGTTGCTTGCTCTACAGCATAACGAACCTGCTCTATTACATTTTGTGCAATTTGAGAAATTTTTGTACCATAGGCCATAATAACATAGACATCTATGATCAACCCTGCTTTACTATGCACAACAATACCCTTCCCAAGGGAATCCATACCTAAAAGCTGGGCAATTCCATCTTGCAGCTTTTGCGAGGCCATACCAACCAAGCCATAGGATTCTAAAGCCGCCCTACCGGCAATGGTGGCAATAACTTGATCCGCAATATGAATTTTACCATATTCATTTTTATTAGCCAATGACATTATTAATCAGCCTCCTTCCCCTTAAAATTTGGTAAATTACAAATGCCTTTTTATCAACTTGTCGGTGCTTACTGGTATTAAAGCATTTTATAGTATCTTCACTATACCACTTTTTTCAACATCTATGCAATCCAACTTTCAAATTTTCTAAATCTGGTTTGGCAATTGTCTTTCTACCCCATACCCACAATTTTCAATTATCTACTGAAACTGCGGAAATAGTTTTTCACGAAACTTGCACATCTGATTAAGTTCTGTTAAAATGTTAAAAGATCTTTCATTGGCTATTCAATTATTTGCCAAGGAGGTGGGAAACATGGCAAAATGTTTTATCTGTGAAAAACAAGTAATTACTGGCAACAAGGCCAGCCATTCCAATATTAAAACCAGAAGAATATGGAACCCTAATCTGAAAAGAGTGAGGGCTATTGTTAATGGAAGTCCAAGGCGAATTTATGTCTGTACTCGTTGTCTTAGATCAGGCAAAGTAACCCGTGCAATCTAGTTTAAGCCTAAGCAAAAAAAAGACCCGACAGGTCTTTTTTTTTGCTTAGAGCAGGTTAATTTATTTACCTTTTACCCGCTAAACAGTACATAAAATTTACGATTGCCGTCATTAAAGAAAGACTACGCCATAGCGGCTATTTTAGTAATCCTGCGTATCAGCACTTTCCGGTATATTTTCTCCCAAAAAAGCTCTTACCCTCTTATAAATCAAAAATGATACTCCCCCGCTTAAAATACCTTTAACAGCATTAAAAGGAACAACCGCAGAAACTATTAAGCCTCCAACTTCTTCGGTAGGAATGCCCCACATAGGCAACAAAAGAAAATAATTTACTAAAGACATAACAACCATCAAAGCAAATGACGCTGAAATAAGGCTTACAATTGCACCTGTTTTCGTTCTCCAATTTTCATAAATACTACCGGCAACTAACACATAAGTCCCTCCGGCAACCATGGCACCAATAAAACCAATGATACCCGATGTAGCCTTACCAGAAATAAAAAACATAATATTTTTGATTAGCTCAACTAAAACACCAACCCAGGGCCCCCAAGCAAAAGCAGCAATAAGGGCAGGCACCTCACTGGGATCATACTTTAGAAAGGGCGGCAAAAGCGGTAAGGGAAACTCTAAAGTAAACATAAGCAGAAAACCAATTGCAGCTAAAAAACCAATTTGAACCATTCTCTTTGTTGACACTGACTTCCTCCTGTCCCAATACGGCTCCAAACAAAAATAAAAGCCTCAATATCTTCGAGGCTTTTAAGGAGCACATTAATTTAAAACAACATAAATTTACCATTTTGTTGCTTACCTTCTCCCATCCAGACTTTAACTGTCGGCACTGGAAACTACCAGTTCAACCGCATAGCGGCTCGCGGGCTTTACCGCCGGTAAGGAATTTCACCTCTCCCCGAAGGAACCA
>CAZCQT010000323.1:0-2630 GCA_964500905.1 uncultured Moorellales bacterium | reverse complement strand
TCTGCAATGATGTATGTGCTTGAAGCGTCTTGTAGCCAATAGCTAGCCAGAAGCAATGGATCAGCCAAGTCGTAAAATAATGTTTTTTCCCATAATACCCGCCCGTTTTCCGTAGCAATGCAAGCTAAGGTACCGGGCATACTTAATTCACCATTGTACAGGGAGATGAACAGCTTATCGCCCATAACCGCTACGGGGTAACGTATTTGCAGGTGAGTATCAAACTTCGTTAGATAATTTTGCCTTCCGTCGGCCAGATTAAAACTGCTGTAAAAATCGTCCCCGGCTAAATAAAGGTTGCTGCTATCGGCCGTAACGTAACTTATTTTTATATCTGGGGAATCAAATTCTTTATCCCACAAAATTTCCCCCAATAAATTCCTTACTTCTATAAACGATGATGAATAAAAAACCAAATGATCACTGCCCAAAAACATCGCAACATCGCTTGCAGGTAGATTTAGGGATAGTCTTTCCTGAAAATCAGGCCCTCCTAGAACCGCTAATTTATCCCCGTTAATTACATATAAATTGCCCAGATACTCTTCAAAGGTGATTTGTTCCTCATTATTTCCTTCATATATTTTTGTTAAAGTTGGCTTTGATCGTTCATTATTATTTTCCTGATTTATTTCCGCTAGAGATGCCGGGGGCTGATTGCTTTGGATTTCACCACAACCACCGAGAGCCGCTGTTAGAAAAACAAGCAAAATACCTACCAGGCAGATATTGCCCCTAATATGAAACTTCCCCATGAATAAATCACACTCCCTCAATTTTATAAGATAAATATTAGCCACACCTGGCCTTTAACTAATCTAATTGAATGTAAGTGCATTTATCTAACCCCTTCTTTCTGGTGACGTAGTTACCAATGCACTGGGGACGGTTGCTATTGGATACCGCTGCCCAGCCTGGGTGTCGATACCTAAATACAACAAAAACTACCTCCATGGGAGTCTAAACAACCAGCCGCCTTTATTCATTTTACTGGCAACCAAGATGGGAATTTTAAACAGCAGATTCTTTATAAGTTAATATGACAAAGTTGATTGCAAACCTATTATAACATTACCTAATACAAAAAAATCCAAAAGTTAAAAAACTTCTATTAGGTGTGGTGCCTCACAAAAAAGAAGAGGATATTAAACACTGGCCGATTTAAGTTTGTGTCTGTGAAACCCTTCTGAATGCTCCATGTAATTGCTCCTTTATTAAGAAACTCCCTATGTCGCAGAAACAAACTGTAGGTAAAATCCATCGTCATCATGTTTTTCGATAAATGTTATTGTTTTTTCTATGCTGATACAGTATGTTGAATTTAGAATCGTGGAATAATCCTTCACTATTTCTTCCTTGATGTCAAAAGGCCCAGCTTCCATTAAATAGTCAAGAACACTATAAAATTCAAAAACACCTGTAAATGTACCGTCTTCCCATTGTGTTAACTGAATTAATTTTGGAAAAAAGCCCTCACCTACATCCCATCCCGTAGATTTTAGAATGCCATCCTTCGGGATTTCGTTAACGAAACCTGAAGAATCAAAGTCTTTTACCTCCCTAGCAAATCCTCGTTCAATTTCGCTGATAACCGCATTAGTTTTCCAATAAACATACCCGTCTTCACCCTTATCATGCAACCCCTTATATAACAAATTTATAATAGCGTAAATAATCATTCCTTCGTCTGAAATTTCCGTAGGGGAATCAAATCTAAGTTCAGAGAAATCTCCATCCATTGCAAGTGGTATCTGTACAAAGCCAGGGGCAATGTTTGTAAAGTAGTCATAAAATTTAAGGATCTGCTCTTTAGTAACCTCTATTTCTATTTTTTCAGGTGGCACAGATGTATTTTTTTCGTCCTCGGAATCAATGGTGCTGCCAGCCTCAGCTAAGGTGTTTGCGGGTTTGGGCATATTGGAATTACTATTGGCTTCCCTAGGGGTGGCGGGCAGGGAATCGCACGAGGTCAGCAAGAAAAGAACTGCCAAAACTACAAATAATGATAAAACTTTACGCATCCCGCATTCCTCCTTCTTTTATTTATCATTAATAATTGTTCTGAGCCAGGAATATGAAACTTTTGTTCTTCACTATCGTACCATTGATTTTTATATCCTTCATAGGCTGCATTGCCACCCATACTTAGCGAATATAAAAAGAATATAAACAATGATTCGATGATATTTCACTGGGATGAGTAAAGTTAAGCCCCGGTTTTTATCTCCTGCCAATGGTGTATTGACATCCGAATCATTATTTGCGGCTCAAGATAAAAGGTCCCGCTAATAAATGATTTAAAACAAAGAAAATAACTTTGGCTTATTATGTTAAGCCTACCTCTCATTTAGGTTTTTTCTATAATACTTAAATCGAATATTTGGATAATACCCTGCATAATGTCTTCATCCAATTCAAAAGCTATTTTCTTATCTAATGTTGAGTATATTTTTTTTAGCTCAGACTGTGGTATTTTACCATCATGGCTATCATACAGCGCTTTAAACTCAGTATTAAATTCGGTTATGCACTCCCGGGATAAAGCCGATGATAACGGATAACTGTGTCCATGATCGTTAAATTTTACAAATTTAAATCTTTCGTTATGCTCAAATTCCTCAAAATAAACT
>CAZCQT010000322.1:0-2633 GCA_964500905.1 uncultured Moorellales bacterium | reverse complement strand
CTTTTTAAAGGCAGGCCGGATCAGTTGAAAATTTTAATGATCGATCCTAAAAGGGTAGAGTTAAGCAATTATAATGGTATCCCACATTTAGTTGCTCCTGTGGTAACTGAACCTAAAAAAGCGGCAAGTGCTTTGCGTTGGGCCGTAAGTGAAATGGAAAGGCGATACGAATTATTTGCGGCGGCGGGTGTCAGGGATATCACACGCTACAATAAACGCAAGGAAAAGCTTTTAACTGGGGAGGAATCCCAACTGCCTTTTATTGTTGTATTAGTAGATGAATTGGCTGATTTAATGATGGTAGCACCTGCAGACGTGGAAGACTCGATTTGTCGCTTAGCACAAATGGCCAGGGCCGCCGGAATGCACCTGGTGGTGGCGACTCAAAGACCGTCCGTAGATGTTATCACCGGCCTAATTAAAGCAAATATTCCCTCACGGGTAGCTTTTTCTGTATCTTCCCAAACGGATTCCCGTACTATTTTAGATATGGGAGGTGCAGAAAAATTATTGGGTAGAGGAGATATGTTATTGTTTCCGGTTGGATTAAGTAAACCGATTCGGGTACAAGGAGTATTTGTATCCGATAAAGAAGTGGAATCAATAGTGACTTTTTTGAAATCTCAAGCTTTACCTGAATATAGCGAAGAGGTAGTTAACCTAAGTGATGCAACAGTACATGAAACTGAAGTGGAGGATGAATTGTTACCCGAGGCTGCAAAGTTGGTGATAGAAAGCGGACAGGCATCCATATCCATGCTTCAAAGGCGGCTAAGGGTGGGATATAACAGGGCAGCCCGACTTATGGATATGCTGGAAGCCAGAGGGGTGGTTGGAGGCTTTGAAGGTAGCAAACCAAGGGTTATTTTAATGGGCTGGGACGAATATAATAAAACTTTTTTTAGCTAATGAGTTTAAAATTAGTGTGGGCTAAAAAAGATATAGATCTCTTGGAATTTTAGAATCAGTTTTTTGATAAAGGCAGTTGTTAAAAATGTATACGGATATAACCATAGAAGATACCTTTAGGATTGAAAATCCAATTTACGTAGATCTTAGATCTCCAAAGGAATATCAGTTGGATACGATACCTAAAGCAATAAATGTCCCTTTGTTTAGCAATGAAGAACGTGAAGAAATCGGTACAATTTATATGAAACAGGGAGCACAAGCTGCACGTCGAAGGGGTTTGGACTTTGCATCAATTAATCTACCTTGGTTAATTGATACATTATTAAGCTTGAAAAGTAAAGGAGCATTAGTGTTGTTTTGTTGGCGTGGCGGTGATAGGAGTTTGGCCGTGGCTAAGCTACTGGATATAATGCATATCCCTTGTTTTAGGTTAGAACGAGGTTATCATGGCTATCGACAATATGTTCATAACAAACTATATGAACAACCCTTGCCACAAAAGTTTCTGGTTCTTTATGGGCTGACAGGTGTTGGTAAAACCGAGATTATTGAGAAAATTGAACAGGATGGTTATCCTGTTTTGGACTTTGAGGATTTAGCCAACCACAGGGGTTCAGTTTTTGGGGCGGTAGGTATGATATCACAGCCCAGTCAAAAAAAATTCGAAAGCCTTATTTGGGATAAAATAAGCAAATTGCCTTCTAACGAAATTATAATTGTAGAGGGAGAAAGTAAGAAGGTTGGTAAGCTATATATACCGGATGCAATTTTTCAAAGCATGAGAAAAGGGAATCGCGTTTTTGTTTATAATAAAATTGAAAACAGGGTTAATAGACTAATAGATATTTATACAAATGACGATAAAAAAGATATAGTGGAAATTACTAAGTCTTCCTATTATCTTTCAAAAAAAATAGGTAAGTTTCATGTGAATAAACTTCAAGAATTGTTTTTAGAGGGTGATTTAAATCAATTTGTAACAATTTTGTTGCAAAAATATTATGATGTGTTATATTCGAAAAGTATGGGGGCTACAGAAAAGTATGATTTAGTGGTGGATGCCGGTAACCTAGATAACGCTGTTCAGCAGATAGAAAACCTTTATTACCAATTGAGCTAAAGTTGGGAGGCGACCCTGTGAACGAAATCGGGAAAATTTTAAAGCAGGCAAGAGAAGAGCGGCAATTATCTTTGGCAGAAATTGAGGGTAAAATTAAGATTCGGAAAAAGTATTTGGAGGCTTTAGAAGCGGAGAATTTTACGGTGTTTCCAGGTAATGTTTATATGTTCGGCTTTTTGCGTAACTATGCTTCCTTTTTAAATCTTGATGGTGATGAGTTAGTTAAAGCATTAAAATCCGATTTAGAACAAGAAAAAACGGAAACAGCGGTAACCAAGCCAAAGGGTAGTACAACTAGCTATCGAGTTGTGAATAAAAATAGCTACAACTATACTAAATTATTAAAGTATCTGCTTATAATAATCCCGCTGATTCTGGCAGGGATCTATTTCTTTTCTTATTTTACTAATGAACCAAGCAGTGATCTTGTTCCGCCAAAAAGCATAATGGAAAATAATAAAAGGGACCCCGAGCCGCCTATTGAGCAAAATATTAATGGTGCCATAGAATCAGCGGTTGAAGAGGGAATCCGTTTGCTTTTAATAGTCTCCAAAGAACCGGGTTCAAGGTGTTGGGTTGAAGTCAAAACCGATGGAACATT
>CAZCQT010000321.1:0-2639 GCA_964500905.1 uncultured Moorellales bacterium | reverse complement strand
ATAATTTTAGCTGCAGAGCAAGCACAAAGAGTTGCCGGAGAGCAGGGAGTTAAAGTTTCAGTAGTTCCAACCACTAGCTTTCCTCAATGTTTATCAGCTATGCTGGCTTTTAACCCTATGGATGATCTTCAGACTAATACCACTCGGATGTTAGAGTCCTTGGAAGAAATCGACACTGGTGAAGTAACCTTTGCTATCAGGGATTCTCAGTATAACGGACTGTCCATCACAAAGGGAGAAATTTTGGGTCTTTTGGAAGGGGACATCGTGGCCCAAGGTGAAGATTTAGAAGCTGTAACCATGAGCTTGCTGGAGCAATTGGTGAAACCCAAGCATGAATTGTTAAGTGTTTTTTATGGGGAAGATATTAAAGAAGCCCAAGCAAGTAAATTAAAAGAACAGCTTGAAAAGCACTATAGTAATCTTGATGTGGAAATTCATCAGGGGGGACAGCCGCTTTATTACTATATTTTAGGTTTAGAATAAGGAGCAAGAAATATTAAATGGCAGCCTCGGAAAGTTTATTAAAGGTTCCTGTTGAATCTTTAAAAGGAATAGGTAAGGGAAGAGCCAAGTTTCTAGCTAAGCTTGGCATTTTTGTCATAGAAGATTTGCTTTTTTATTTTCCCTTACGCTACGAGGAACGTACGAAAATAATACCCTTGAAGGAATTATCTTTGCACAGGGAAGGTTCCTTTTATGGTAAAGTTATAGATGTTGTCGAAATTAGACCGAAGGCAAGGCTAACAATTTTAAGAGTTCTTATTGAAGATGAAACAAGTGGTGCGATTGCAGTTTGGTTTAATCAGCCTTATTTAAAAACGGTTTTTAGACAAGGAACCAGACTTTTTATAACAGGTCAGGTAGACAGAGCCTATCAAGAGAATGTTATAAAGGTTAATGATTATGAGATTCTAAATTCCGGGGAGGTAGCAGACGATTATTGTGGGATAATTCCTGTTTATTCTACTACTGCAGGGCTTTCGAAAAAGGTTTTACGTAAAATAATTCAAGATGCGGCGGAGGAATATGCATACGCAATTAAAGATGTTTTGCCTAAAGCAATTCAAGAACATTATAAAATAATGAAAACCGGGGAGGCATTTAGACAAATTCATATTCCCGGCAGCTTAGAACAGGCTGAAAGAGCGAGAAGAACCTTGGCTTACGAAGAACTACTTCTTTGGCAGCTGCGGCTGCAGGGTCAAAGGTTTCTTAAAACCGAAAAGAAAGGTATTTCTCATAAAATAACTGGCCGACTGTCAAGTGAGTTCTTCAGTCAATTGCCCTACAGTTTGACCAGTGCTCAAAAAAAGGTTTTAAGGGAAATCTACCTGGATATGGAAAACGGAAAACCTATGGCTAGGCTTTTGCAGGGGGATGTAGGCTCAGGTAAAACAGTAATAGCAATATTATCTTTATTGAAGGCAATAGATAATAATAGCCAAGGTGTTTTTATGGTTCCTACAGAAATTTTGGCAGAGCAACACTATTTAGGGCTTAAAAACCAGTTGGAGAAGCTAAATATCGGCACAGCTTTATTAACGGGGGGCCTGGCTAAAAAGGAAAAAGATAAAATTAGAGAAAACTTAAAAAATGGCAATATTAAACTTGTAATAGGAACCCATGCGCTATTGGAAGATGAAATTAAATTTAAGCAGTTGGGGCTGGTTGTAGTTGATGAACAGCACCGTTTTGGAGTGGCACAAAGAGGTAGGCTTTTGGAAAAAAACACGATTCAGCCGGATTTTCTAATAATGACAGCTACTCCAATACCAAGAACCTTAGCCCTAGCTTATTACGGAGATTTAGATTTTTCTGTTATAGACGAATTGCCTCCGGGGCGGCTGCCAATTGAAACAAAATATTGGCCGGAAAACAAAAGAGCTGAGGTCTACGGTTTTATTAAAAGACAACTGGACGAAGGACGTCAGGGTTATATAGTGTGTCCTTTAGTAGAAGATTCGGATAAAATTGAAGGGGAAGCTGCCATTAAACTGTTTGAAGAACTAAAAAATGGTTTTTTTAAGAGCTACAGCCTGGGGTTAATTTATGGTGGTTTGTCCGGCTGGGAAAAGGAATCTGCAATGCAAAAATTCAGGGAAGGCAGTTTAGATTTGTTGGTGGCCACAACGGTAATTGAGGTTGGAGTGGATGTGCCTAATGCAAGCTTTATTTTGATTAATGATTGCCAACGGTTCGGTTTAGCCCAATTGCATCAACTGAGAGGTAGGGTTGGCAGGGGAAAGGCAAAATCCTATTGTTTTTTAATGGGAAGCCTTAGAAGCAAGGAAACTCAAGCAAGGGTTAAGTCTATGCTGCAATACCAAGATGGGTATTCTTTAGCAGAGGAGGATCTTAAAATCAGAGGTCCGGGAGACTTTTTTGGTATCAGGCAACACGGCATGCCTGAGTTTAAAGCGGCCCGATTATTGATTGATCAAAAACTTTTGCAATTGGCACAAAGGGATGCAAGATTAATTTATAAAAACAAAAAAAATAAGGAAAACGCTGATTTGATATCAAAAGCAGAAAAAAAATATATTGAATTTTTACCATAAAACGCCCCGGCCAAGAAGGGCGTTTTTTTGTTTGCGGATGTTCACTATTTGAAATGTTAACTGTGTAAAATCAACTAT
>CAZCQT010000320.1:0-2640 GCA_964500905.1 uncultured Moorellales bacterium | reverse complement strand
AAATCTTCGTATTCCTTACACCGATTCCAAGATTCTAAAATTACATCCCTCACCTTAGGTCCTTCAACCTGTTGTGGATCCATCCGTAACGGGTTATTAAAAAAATACTCCCATCGTTTATATTTTTCTTTCCTTATATGGTAAATGTCGTTTTTTGGCAATGGCTGATAGACTGAAAAAGGAATAATAGGCATGTTTTCACCTCTTTTTCATTTGGACTATTGTGTATATCATAACTTACATTTAGAGAAAGTCAACTGAACTTTCTCTAAATGAGGGACATAAATTAATCGTAAACTATATTTGGCGAGCAGTGCTACTCTGGTCGAATTTGGATATTGTATCAATATTAGGAAAGGCTGTCGCAAAAGTGACACAAGTTGGGAATGAATTGTGATATTTGCATTCCTATAAAATCTCCTATTTTAATGCCGGCATAAAAAAGTATTAGGCTAGAATTGTTGATTTGATGCGATTTAAACTGTGCAACGCTGATAATTGTAAGATACTTGGAAAAGGCTAAAAATAACTTGGCATAGTAATTGCAAATATTAGGCATTGTAGCAGCTATTTTATGGGAGTGGGAAAGATGAACAATCGTGCAGTGTGGCAACCTAGTCGTGAATATATTGAATCTACTAATCTTTATCAATGGATGAATCGTCTCGGGTTTTTCGATTATGAAAAATTTCTTAAGGCTACAGTAAGTGATATTGAATGGTTTTGGAGGGAGGTAGAGAAGGAATTTGGGATTGAATGGTTTAGTCCTTATAAAAAAGTTCTGGATTTGTCGCAAGGCATAAAATATCCAAACTGGTATGTTGGAGGGAAAATCAATATTATACAAAATTTGCTTGTCAAGTGGGCAAACAATCCCGAAACGACTAATCAGTATGCACTTATTTGGGAAGGGGAAGACGGGGGAGGTAAAAGATATACATTTTCCGAGTTGAACGATTGGGTAAATTGTGTGGCGCAGGGGTTTAGAAATCAGGGAATAATTAAAGGGGATCGCATCTCCATTTATATGCCAGTAATACCTGAGGCGGCTGTAGCCATACTTGCTGCTGTTAAAATTGGTGCTATATGTTCTCCTTCTTTTTCTGGTTATGGAGCGGAAGCGCTTGCAGTAAGATTAAAGGCGGCTGAGGCTAAGATAATTATTACAGCGGACGGTTTTATAAGACGTGGTAAAGTGATCAAGATGAAAGAAGAAGTAGATAAAGCAGTGGCTATGGCTCCCTCAATCGAAAAAGTCGTTGTAGTTCGAAGGTTAAATCGTGATGTTCCATGGACAAAAGGAGTAGATATGGATTGGGATGATTTAGAAGTAACAGACATCACTCATCCTGAAATAGAGGTAATGGAGGCATCAGATCCACTGATGTTGATCTTTACATCGGGTACAACGGGAAAACCAAAAGGGGTCATACACACACAATCTGGATTTCCCATTAAGGCAGCATTCGATTTTGGAATGGTAATGGATGTAAAACAAAAGGATAGGTTGTTATGGGTTGCTGATATGGGATGGTTGACTGGTCCGCTGATGTTGTTTGGTTCTTTATTAAATGGTGCAACTGTAGTTTTATATGAAGGTTCGCCAGATTATCCGCAATCGGATCGAATATGGAAATTAGCTGAAGGTAACGAATTAACTCATTTAGGTATTTCTCCAACATTAGTCCGTTCACTTATGAGGTACGATAACCCTGATTTAGATAAGTATAATTTGGAGAAGTTTAGAATTTTCCTTTCTTCCGGCGAACCCTGGAATCTGGAACCATGGATATGGCTTTTTGGAAAATTGGGGAAGAAACGCTATCCAATTATTAATTATGCCGGGGGTACCGAAATTGGCGGGGGTATCCTTACGAACGTATTAGTAAAACCAATATCGCCAATTACATTTAATTCTAAAATACCAGGGATGGACGTTCACGTATTGTTAGAGAATGGCGAATCGGTGTATCAAGCTTTGGGGGAATTAGTAATAAAAAAGCCGTGGGTAGGAATGACAAAAAGTTTCTGGCAAGAATCCGAGCGGTATGAACAAACTTATTGGGAACGTTGGCCGGATACGTGGGTACATGGCGATTGGGCTATTATTGACGACAATGGATATTGGATGATTACGGGTCGGTCTGACGATACATTAAATGTAGCTGGAAAACGAATCGGTCCCTCGGAGATTGAATCAGTACTCATTGAACACGATTGTGTGTTGGAGGCTGCGGTTATCGGTGTGACCGATAAGCTTAAAGGTGAAGCGGCAGTGTGCTTTGTTGTTGTAAAGGATGGAAGCCCCAAAAATGAGGATTTAGAAATTGAGCTTTTAGATTTGGTAGTTGTTAAGATGGGTAAAGCTATGCGACCCCAAGCCATACATTTCGTATCTGAACTTCCAAAAACGATCAATGGGAAAATTTTACGACGTGCAATTCGTTCAGTTTATTTGGATGTTGAAAGTGGGGATTTATCTACACTCGAAAATCCCAAGGCAATGGAAGAAATTCGTACAATTAATAAATCTTTAAAAGGAGGTGATTCAATTTAATAGACAGCATTGAGAAGAATTACACGAGTAGGATTCCTTGATAACTAATGCTAAAAAGGAGGAATAATGTAATGGGGAACATG
>CAZCQT010000319.1:0-2640 GCA_964500905.1 uncultured Moorellales bacterium | reverse complement strand
TTCCTACATAAGAAGGGACCAGATGGCTAAGTTTACTGCGAATGCAGTGTATAATGCAGAGCGTCCCGACGGGTCGGCGATAATAGATCTTTTGAAAGGCAAATCGGAGGAAGAGGTGCCGGAGGATATAGAAGAGCAACAACTGGAAAGCATAAATATGTCTGTTGTATTTACCCCGCAAATCTTGCCCGAAGGGGGAGGCCAGACCGCTAGCATTACCGTTACGGTAACCGATAAAGCCGGAAAGCCGGTAGAGGGTGCAAAGGTTTGGTTCCGTGCATCTGCCTTTGAAGGAGATAAAATAGGTGAGAGAAATGCACAGCTGTCGCAGTCCGAGACGACAACCGATGCTTCCGGTAAGGCTATGATAACCTACACAAGCCTGGCGGCAGATGACAAAAAGATAGTGGAAATAAGTGTGTCCGCCAGTAAAGACTCCATCGATGAACACAGGCATTACAAAATAATGGCTGCCAACCAGGCTGCCGTGGTATGTGGCGTAGTAAAAGATCCCTATACTGGTGCTCCCGAGGAAGGTGTCCCCATACACTTCATGAGCAGTAAAACCAACAAGAGTATCGGTTTTGCAGAAACAGACGACCAGGGCTGCTATTCAATGGTGGTTCCGACCGGAACCTATCATGTGACCTTTGAAATGGCAATAAGGGATCAAATTACGGTTAACGCAAGCAGTCCCGGCAAAACCTATACAATAGATAACAACAAGGGCATCCTAAAGGGTGTAGTAGCCGGGGTATCTCCGGGAAAAATGGTGATGGCTATGGGGTCGGGCTTTAGCCGCAACAGTCCCGACAACTGGACCCTGCAGGCGAAAATACAAAACGACGGGTCCTTTACCCTTGCTCTTGCTCCTAATAAATATGAATTATTTATTGTTGGAAGCTCCAATCCCTTTAAAACAGGAGTTACCATCCAAAGCGGCCAGGTAACCAACATTGGAGCCATAAACGCACGCTGATGATTCAGTTGCAGGCACCTAATAGCCTACCCTTAGAGGCAGGCTATTTTTTCCTGCTTATGCCCAATATGACCGTCATGTCGAGGAGGCTTGCACATTCCCTATATTACGAGTGTAGTCAATAAAAGGAGAGGTATATCATGAAAAAACAATTTTTATTTGTTATATTATTTAATCTTTGCATTAACCGCATATAACAGCAATAATGAGTTGAATGAAACCGCTAATAGTAATGCAAACATTAATTCAACCAGTGATAGCGAGAGTCAAGTTACAGATTCTGCTTTTATGTGAAAAAATATAAATTAGTTGCTTTAAAGTGTTCCATAATGTGAAAAAGGAGATTAGCCTATTTAGATAGCCGCCGCTCAGGCTGTAGTTAACAAGCATGGAGATTTAGGGCAAAAGTAACAGTAATGACCAATGGGTCAGGGTAATCAATAACTAATATAAAACAGGGTATTGCAACTTAATGTTAAAGGGCAGTGCCCTTTTTTGCCCTAGTCATATCTATGGAAAAACATGTTATACTGAGCATCAATAGAAGAATACGCACTCAAATTCAGTTTCCATAAAGTGCGTATTCAAATACTACATACTGCTGCCCGTTGTCTGATTGGCAACGGAATTAATTCATTGTAGTAGATGAATGTGTACCAAGAAATTTTTTATTTGTCATTCCGAACGAATGTGAGGAATCTTATGTGACGCATTATTTATAAAATTTGTCTTAAGGTTAGAGTAAGGACAATTTCTTGGTTAGGACGGCCATGTTGCCCGCTAATCAAATTCATTGTATAATATTTACAAACGTAATATCAAGGGATGGTTTAATGAAAACTAAAGACCTAATTGATTATTGGGTTAAAACGTCCGATAATGACTATAATACAATGCTAAATTTGTTTAGTAGTAAAGATTATCACTGGAGTTTATTTATTGGACATCTTGTCATAGAAAAACTATTAAAAGCTATATATGTTAAACAAGTTGATGATAACCCACCGAGAGTACATGATCTATTAAGATTGACAGAACGGGCAGGACTTGATACAACTGAAGAACAAAAAGACATCTTGGACTTGATTACAACTTTTAACATAAATGTTAGATATCCGGACTACAAACAAATTTTCTACAACAAATGTGATTATGATTTTACTGCAAAAAATCTTAAAAAGATAAAGGAGTTGAGAACATGGCTTCTTTCAATAGTAGAGAAATAGCAGAAGAAATTGCAAGGAATTTTGGTAAGCTTGTGCAAAAAGAATTAGATGTAAAGAACGTATATTTATATGGATCATATGCTAAAGGTAATTTCTCAGGAGATAGCGATATAGATATAGCGGTAGTCGGGGATGATTTTGTTGGCGATCCAATAGAAGATACGATGATGCTAATGAAAATAAGAAGAAAAGTTGATAATAGGATTGAGCCTAGACCATTTAGGACGTCAGATTTTAATAAGTCTAATCCGATTTCAAAAGAAATAATAGAAACTGGGGTAATGATAATGTAATTGCTTTTTGGCGAATCTACTATGGTGATCGGAAAAGTAATCTAAAAGTGTTCCATAATGTGAAAAAGGTTGATTGGTCTATTTTGATAGCCGCCGCCCAAGCAGCTGTAAGCGAAAAAGACCAATCTAAATAATTTGGGTA
>CAZCQT010000318.1:0-2642 GCA_964500905.1 uncultured Moorellales bacterium | reverse complement strand
ATGGGAAAATCAGTATTATAAGCTGTTGCACCTTAAACCTTATCTAAGAATAAACTGACAGGGTAGGGTTAGGAAGGGGCGGCTTATGATGGATTACCTATATATTTTATTGATTTCATTAGTTAATAATTTGGATACGATAGGGGTCAGGGTGGCATACAGTGTTAAAGGTATTAGGATACCTCTGTATACAAATCTGTGGATTACAGCGATTGCTTTTCTTTTTTCGGCAATTGCCGCCGTCTTTGGCAACCAGCTTGCAAATTTATTGCCTGAAAGGGTTGTAAAAATAATCAGTATGCTCCTTTTGGGGATTATTGGCTTGTGGCTTATTATAGAACCCCATTGTGTGGGGAAAAAAAAAGTTAGGGAAGATGACGGTCATGTGTTAGCTATATTGGCGGATCCCAGTAAGGCGGATCGGGATGGCTCAAAAGAAATTGATTTTATGGAAGCTACCTTTTTAGGAATTGCTTTATCACTAAATAATATTGGCGGCGGCGTTACTGCTGGCGTTTTAGGTTTTTCTTGGTTTATGGTAGCCATTCTGTCTGCAGCTTTTAGCTTTCTTGTTTTGCAGGTAGGCAATGAATTGACCTGTTATTTAGAACAAAAAAAATTAGAAGGCAAGGTTCCATTTATGGCTGGTCTTTTATTAATCTTAATAGCCATAAAACAGATCTTGTAAATTTCAGGCAAAACTAAAAAATGGTTTTGTTGACATTAAAAACTTACTTCTGATAAACTGTAAAGAGAATGATAAGGTGACCCGGTACGGTTGGACAATCGAACCGGGTGTTTTAAATAAGCGAAAAATTTATTATTCAATAATCATTCGGAGGTGCAATTATGAAGAAAGCTTTAATCAGCGTTTCTGATAAAGAAGGCTTGTTAGAATTTGCCAAGGGCTTAGTTGAATTGGATTATGAAATCATATCTACCGGAGGCACGGCTTCCTTTCTTAAACAAGGGAATATTTCGGTGATTGAAGCAAGTACAATTACCGGTTTTCCTGAGATATTGGATGGAAGGGTAAAGACATTACATCCGAAGATTCACGGGGGCATTTTGGCCCGTAGAACAGAGGAACACTTGGCAATTTTAGCTGAACACTCCATTCCGGCAATTGATCTAGTAGTTGTTAATTTATACCCCTTTAAAGAAACAGTAAGAAAGCCAAATACCAGCTTTGAGGAAGCAATAGAAAATATTGATATTGGCGGCCCAACTTTAATTAGGGCGGCGGCAAAAAACCATCAATTTATTGGGGTAGTGGTTAGCCCTGAATCTTACCGGGAAGTGTTAAGTCAATTAAGGGAAAAGAGGGAATTAGGTGAAGATTTTAGAAGGGAATTAGCCTTGAAGGCATTTAGGCATACCTCAAGCTATGATGCGGTTATTAGTGCTTTTTTGGAAGGTAACAGTGAGGCTAAAAGATTTCCACAGGAATTTATTTTACATGGCGAATTAGTCGAGGAGCTACGCTATGGGGAAAACCCTCATCAAAAGGCTGCTTGGTATTTGGCAAACGGCAGTTTGGAGGAAAGTGGTTTAGAGCAAATCCAAGGAATACAGCTTTCATTTAATAACTTAGTGGATGTTCAGGCAGCCTGGCAGTTGGTCAGGGAATTTGATGAACCCGGGGTAGCCATTATAAAACACACTAATCCCTGTGGAGCGGCCATAGGTGAAAGCTTAACCGAAGCATATTTGAAAGCATATCAGGCGGATTCGCTGTCGGCCTATGGTGGCATAGCGGCGTTAAATAGGGAGGTAAATAAGGAAACCGCTGAGAAAATGGCTGAAAATTTTTTCGAGGCGATAATAGCCCCGGGATACAGCCGGGAGGCGTTAAATATATTTGCCAATAAGTCTAAACTGAGAGTGCTCAGCACATGCTTAAAGAACGGCACAAAACAATACGATATAAAAAGAGTGATGAATGGCTTTTTATTGCAAGAGCAGGATCAACCCAATGTTTTTGATCAAGAGGCTTGGCAGTGGGTTATCGGACAAAAAGATAATTTAAGTGATTTGATTTTTGCCTGGAAAGTGGTCAAGCATGTAAAATCCAATGCTATCGTAGTTGCTAAGGAAGGCAAGACCTTGGGTATAGGTGCCGGACAGATGAACAGAGTAGGGGCAGCGGAAATAGCTTTAAAGCAGGCTGGGACGAGGGCAAAGGGTGCAGTTTTATCTTCAGATGCATTTTTCCCTTTCAGGGACACAGTAGATTTGGCAGCTCAATACGGTATAAAGACAATTATCCAACCAGGAGGTTCAATCAGGGATGATGAAACAATAACAGCATGTAAAGAACATGGCATAGATTTGGTTTTTACCGGCAAAAGACATTTTAAACACTAAAAAAGACCCCTTAGGGTCTTTTTTTAGAACATCGGTACTACTGCACCTTGGTATTTCTCCATGATAAAATCCTTAATTGGCTGGCTAAGCAGCACCTCATGAAGGGCTCTGATCTCAGGAAGATTTTCATTTCCTTTTTTCACTGCAATTACGTTCTTAAAAGTATCGGCTGCAATGGATTCGGGATCTTCCATTACCAAGGAATCCTTCAAGGGGTTAAGTCCGGCACCGATGGCAAAGTTGCCGTTGATAATGGCTCCAGTTACATCATCCAA
>CAZCQT010000317.1:0-2645 GCA_964500905.1 uncultured Moorellales bacterium | reverse complement strand
ACTTCCACAATCTGGACATTTTTTATTTCTGTTATATTCATTCGAATTTCCTCCTCGTATATTATGTTTAGGGCCATATTTTACTGCCCCATTTCTTACAATTCTTGCACAAATACTCAAAGTACTTGGGCGTCCCGAGATATTTCTAGATAATGAGTATAGGATCATTTGGGACAATTCTTTTTCCTCCTGTGGGCTTTAACCACATTTTAAGACTGTTTCTCAGTGTACGTGCGGTGCTTCCTACTCGCAGGCTGTTCTCCCTGAATCTCGAACCTAGATGATAGTAGCTCTAGGGCGGCTTTCGAATCAGGGCAAGTTCTGATACACGAGGTTGCTGGTCGGCGTTCACACTAGAGATATCTCGAGGCGTCCAAGCAATATACCCATGATTCTAATTAGAAGGGAGGGGACAACCCATGAAATTATTTGTTGGTTTAGATATTAGTTCTTTTGATATTAAGGTTTGTATTTTGAACGATGAAGGTGAAAAGATTCAATCCTTTACCGTTTCAAACGATTTACCAGGTGCTACACAGCTAAGGGATCATATCTTGAAATGTACAGAAAACCAGACCATCCAGGCATTAAAGATTGGATTAGAATCCACATCTGTTTATAGCTTTCATCCTTCTATGTTTTTACATAACGATGACTCTTTAAAAAGTCTTGGAGCTAAGGTATTTGTCATGAATCCAAAACAAATTGCGAACTTTAAGAAAAGCTATTCAGATATGGATAAGACGGATGAAATCGATGCCTTCGTCATCGCTGACTATCTTCGTTTTGGTCGTAACTCCATGTCTGTTGTGAAAGAAGAACAGTATATTGCTTTACAACAATTGACGCGATCACGTTACCAACTTATCCATCAGGTCACAAAAGGGAAGCAACATTTCCTTCAACATCTAAGTTTTAAATGCAATACCTTTTCCCAGGAGGTGGATTCATCTGTCTTCGGAAATGCCATGATGGAAATGTTCTCTGAAAAGTTCAGTCTTGATGAACTAGCACAAATGCCATTAGTGGATTTAGCTAGTTTCCTTCAGAAAAAAGGTAAAAACCGATTTAATGACCCTGAATGCATTGCGAAATCCATTCAAAAGGCTGTGCGTTCCTCTTATCGCTTAGATAAGGTAGTCGAAGATTCAATCGACGTTCTCCTTGGTACATCCATTGAAGTGATTCGAACACTTCAAAAACAGGTAAAAGAGATTGAAAAAGCAATTGAACGCATCATAGCTAGTTTAGAAGAAAAACAAACTCTTCAATCCATTCCTGGCGTTGGACCAGTATTCACAGCTGGAATCATCGCTGAAATTGGCCAAATTGAACGTTTTGAAGATGAAACTAAAATAGCCAAATATGCAGGCCTTTACTGGCGAAAGCACCAATCTGGACGATTTACCGCAGATGACACTTCCCTTTCGCGGAACGGGAATCAATACCTAAGATATTACTTAGTTGAAGCCGCCAACTCTGTAAGAAGGTATATCCCGGAGTACCAAGAATACTACGCGAAGAAATACAAGGAAGTACCGAAACATCAGCACAAAAGAGCACTCGTATTAACCGCAAGAAAATTTGTGCGTTTGGTTGATGCGCTACTACGCAATCACCAAATCTACACGCCGAAAAGGAGCGTAATTAAATGATGCTTAAGAGCATTTAAATCCTTTCCTTAATTCCAGTAATTACCAAATTATTACTGGTTTAGTTCAGTGCTTCCTTTTTTCGATAAATTGATCCTTGATAACTAAAAAACTTGTCATTTTGTGATTGACATATTACCGCAGGTCTTACCAGGCAACCATGTCGATCATAATCTCCAATAGTTTGGCAATGCCAATGTTCCAGCGGGTGTTCAAGTCTTTATCTACATGGGTTTGCATAAAATTATTGATGCGTTTATGTTCCAGTATCATACTGTACTCGGGATCAATGGCAACCCATTCCACCGGTGCCGAATGAACGATGCTGAGGCGTACTGCCGGTTCTGCATCATCCCATAATTGTTTCGCAGATGTTCCGTCCGCAAAATAAATGAAAACAGGAACATTGCCGTGTATCGCACCATATCTTTGCAGGAAAATTGAGTTTTCAATCAAATACTTCCCATTTTGCTGAATGGATTTGGTTTGAATGCCTTCCACCGCAAAATCTAGCATGTGCCCATTGTAAACGAACTGTTCGAAGAAACTGTCCCAGTTTTTCTTGGTTATATCTTCAAGCGTTTTTTGGAAGTCTGCTGTAGTCGGGTGCTTGAAGCGCCACCGTTCATAATAACTTTTCAATACGCTTTGCATCGTCGATTCGCCAATTTCCCGCGCTATGGCAAGCAATACCAATTTGGCACGGATATACACATTATCCGCATACTGCCCATGATTGTTGTAATGCCATGCGAATTGCTTTAATGGGGCAGGGGACGTAATATAGCTCGATTCAACTGGAAGGTTGGGAACAATGTCGTATTCTGTCTCCATTACTTTATCCTCGGCATAAGAGGTGAACCCTTCATCCAACCAGGCTTCTTCAAATTCATTGGAGGCCACCATACCATAGAAAAATTGATGGCCGATTTCATGCACCACGACTCGTTCTAACTCGTAACCGGGGTTGTCGCTATCAGCCGCCCAGGCAGT
>CAZCQT010000316.1:0-2647 GCA_964500905.1 uncultured Moorellales bacterium | reverse complement strand
GTTCAAGTCTGGGATCTACGGGGAAAAAGCCAATATCAATTTTCTCCTTTTGCATTTGGTCTATTTCTGCTTTAAAATTCCTTTCCGCCTGTGCTATTTCCTCCGGTGGATCCCCCCACCAATGCCACCAGTTAAGATCACCGGCGTGAAAGATAGTAATCTCTTTATATTCAATCAAAAAAGAAACCCCCAGATCTGTGGAACCATAGGTTTTTATCCTTACATCCTCCACCTGAATTTCTTCATAAGGTGGTAACAGGTAAATATTTGAATCGTGGAATCTTTCATTAGCCAGCTCAATATCGCTGCTCAAAAAATATTTCAGATCCGGGTTTTCTTTTCCCCAATTAAAAATAGCTGGGTTGAAATGATCTGGGTGGCTATGGGAGGCAAAAACGTAGGTTTTTCTGTTCTTGGGCAGAACAACCTGGCCTTTGTAATAATCAAAGATAAACTGCCTCTCCCCCAATTCTAGGGAAAAACCACTATGAAAAATGTATTGAATTTTGATATTTTTTCTCATTGCCATACCCTGTCCTTTCTTTATAAAGCTTGTTTTGACTGCCCGCTATCAATTTCTTGATTATTATAGTATTATAATATCAAATTTGGAAAGGTGATGATATATAGTGAGATTTAAATTTGCCCATAACAATATTAACGTGCTTAACCTGGAAAAAAGCCTGGATTTCTATAGGGAAGCCCTAGGGTTAAAAGAAGCCGAAAGATACGAAGCTGAAAATGGAACCTTTACGCTGGTTTATTTGGGTGATGGCACCACTCCCCATGCACTGGAGCTGACTTGGTTAAAGGACAGATTGGAGCCATATAACCTTGGTGAGAACGAATTTCACCTTGCATTTACTGTTGATGATTTTAAAGCTGCTTATAAGCATCATCAACAGATGGGTTGTATTTGTTTTGAAAATGAAGCCATGGGCATCTATTTCATCAGTGACCCCGATGGCTATTGGCTGGAAATATTGCCGGAAAAATAAAAGAGTCTAAGACAATTGTCTTTAGACTCTTTTAAACAATGGGTACAATGAGTTGCTAGCCCAAGGGAGGACTTTTGTCAAGATGTAGTTTACTCAACCTTTAATTAATAATCAGCAGGGTTGCTTTTTAGGATCAAGCTATCGGCTGGCTAAGAGATCACGGCTTAATGATCTTAACCCTGCTGTCACTGATGATTTTTAATTTATGTTTTCCTTCTCCTAACTTGCTTATGTTTTTATAGTACCCCTTGTCGTTATTACCTAGGTCTTTTTCTGAGACACCCTGTTCTTGCCATTCAATAGTCCCCTCCAGATAAGCGGCCTGTGGTACCAGCGTGCTTATTTCTAAATTTTCGTTATTTAGCAATAACACATCCACTGGACCCTTGGAGTCAATCAGCCAATTGTTTTCTAAGCCGTCTAATTCAACTTTTAAACGAGCATAATTAGATCCTTCAAATTCAAGTGGAAGATCCTTTGGTACAACTAGGGTATAGGGGTAGTCGGAATGATTAAGGCTTATGAAACCATCATTAAAATCTAAAAATAAGGTTTTTCCGGTAATATGAGTTTTTGGAATATTGTCTGGTAATATCTGTTCAGCTTCCTCCCCGCTGGGCGCATTGATGCTCATATAACCAAAGGCCATGATTTCGTCGGAATCGCCGGTTAGAAGCTTGAGATTTTCTCTAACATTTATCACTTTTATCTTGTCTATTTCTTGGGGTACCGCTAAACGAGTTTCCTTTAGGGGTAGGGTATAGCTTTGCACCAAGAATCGTTCGCTAAAGTAATCAAGGATTCCGGTGGCCGTTAACCCATAAAAGCCCAGGGTGAACAGTCCCAGAAAAGCAATGAAGATTATACTCATAAAATCATATTTAATAACCAGCTGATCCGATTTTGCAAATTTTAAGTAAATAAGGATTTCCAGCCCCAGCACAATTAAGATGGTTGGCCACCAATTGAGGATACTTCTAATGATGGAAAACTGGTTAAATTGCCTAACCAAAAGGATTATGCCCGTTGCCACTAACACAAGTCCCATGGAAAAGGTGCCTACTCGCCATTGTCTCATTCTTCTACCTCCTCAAGGACCTGTTTTTTAGTGCCAATTATCAGCTTGATGCCACCGCCAATAAAGGCCAAGGCTACTAAAAGGGTTTTAATTAGGTTTTGCATTTCCCAGGTAAGATAGGCCTGAAAAAATTGCTGCCCAATAACTTTTTCTAATAGGATCAAGCAACCTGCAGCTATTAAGGCATAACCGATATATCTTGGTTCTGTAAAAGGCAGTTTGACTTGGCTTTCACCGGTTTTATCTGCTTTAAATTGCAGGGCTTCAAAAAAGCTATATACCCAAATTACCGGCAGAATAAACAAAAAGATGCTGAGCCTAACCCAATCTAACAGGAATAAGGAGAGGAAAAATGCAGCCAAAAGTTGCAAACCTTCTTTTTTGTATCCCCAATAAAGGTGCCCGGCCCCCGGAAGGATGGAAAAGATTACGGCTAGGGATTTATTTCTTTTTCCTTCTAAAATATCATTCCATTCAGCTAAGACGGAATGATCATATTCCTTTATATCATCATAATTTAAATTATTTTGGCGCACCAAACCCAGAAGTCTAGTAGCATCAAAAAGTGAGT
>CAZCQT010000315.1:0-2652 GCA_964500905.1 uncultured Moorellales bacterium | reverse complement strand
ACTCCGTTGCAAATATCATTATTTATCCCTTTGGTGTTTTTCACCAGTTGGTAACCAAATATACTGTGTTTTTTCATTTCTGTAAATTCTCGATCCGTTAAGGGCCCCTTTTTAGAAAGCACATCTTGGGAGATTTTTGCCTTCCCCACATCATGCAATACCCCCGTTTGAATTACCTCTTGTATAGTAACCTTTGGCAGATCAAGCCAGACACAAATCAGCCCGGCATACAGGGAAACATTAAGGCTATGATGGTAGGTGTAAGCATCTGCGGTTCGCATTTCATTGATGCAATCAATTAAGGAATAATTGTGGGACACCTGCTCGTAAACCGAAGTGAAAACCGGCTCCATAGCCTCGATTTCCAGTCTTTTACCTATGACCAAGTCATTTAAAACCTCTTTAACTACATTTGCACTGCCCTCATATTGAGATTTGAATTTTTTCTTAAGTTCAACCAATCCCTCGCTGGGCATTTCAATCGGTTTCTCCTCGCTGTAGATGCTGATCTCTTTAATGCCGAAATCAATTAGTTTTTTGATTGCATAATTGCTCAGTCGTAGGTTTTTAGGAGCAATTAAAGATTCCTCGGGATCACTTTGAAAAATATCTTCTGCCAAAACCTGCCCGGGTTGGGCATTGATAATGTAGATTTTCTTTTTATAATTCATGGTTATCATCCTTATTTAAATGTCCTTTTTATTCTATTAGCATTAGTTATTAATAATTTAATAATATCATTTCTTTTGAAAAAAAACTACCGACGGTTTATATTTTTTTATAAAACAGAAAGTCGACTTTAAATATTTTGTAAAGGAATCTGATTAATAGGGTTGTCACCCAATAAAAGGTGGCGGCTCTATTTTAAAATTATTCATGTTTTAGGCAGGAATCTTGAAATATGTCTTGAACACTTTAATATTAATGTTCTTTTAGAGGATCAATTCCCTTTAGAGTCTTTAATAAAGGGCGGTGGGAACAAGATTACAAATTAGAAGGGCTGGTTTTTTATGATTTGGGATAAAAAGTGGGAATGTGCCTCAAGAGAAACAATTGAAGCAATACAATTAGAACGCTTACAGGCAACTGTTAAAAGAGTTTATGAAAGGGTCCCTTATTATAAAAAGGCTTTTGATGATGCGGGAATCAGACCGGGGGACATTAAAAGCCTGGCTGATCTGCAAAAATTACCCTTTACGACTAAAGAGGCCTTAAGGGACAATTATCCCTTTGGGCTTTTTGCTGTACCTGTTAATCAGATGCTGAGGATTCATGCCTCCTCCGGCACTACGGGTAAACCCACAGTGGTTGGTTATACAAAAAGGGATTTGGACACCTGGTCTGATTTAGTGGCAAGGATTGTCACAATGGCGGGAGTCAGCACCGGTGATATAGCCCAGGTAGCCTTTGGTTATGGTTTGTTTACCGGTGCCTTTGGATTGCATTATGGCCTGGAAAAGGCTGGGGTGCTGGTGGTCCCTGCCTCTACAGGGCAGACAGAAAAACAAATCATGCTAATGCAGGATTTCGGAGTAACAGCATTGATTGCGACCCCCTCCTACGCTCTCTATTTAGCGGAAGTGGCGGAAAAGATGGGCATAGATCCTAGGGGGATGCCATTAAGGTATGGCTTATTTGGCTCCGAGGCTTGCACAGAGGAAATGCGGGCTAAACTGGAAGAACGCTGGGATATCCTGGCTACTGATAATTATGGGATGAGTGAGGTAATCGGCCCCGGGGTTTCCGGCGAATGTGAGTATAAAGAGGGGTTGCATATTGCCGAGGACCATTTTATTGTGGAAGTTATTGATCCTGAAACCCAAAAGCCGGTGCCCAAAGGTGAGAAAGGCGAGTTGGTGATTACTGCTATTACCAAAGAAGCCTTGCCCATCATTCGGTATCGCACCAAAGATATTTCTCGCCTCAATTTCGAGCCTTGTGCCTGCGGCCGTACTAATGCCAGAATGGACAAGGTTACCGGCAGAACTGATGATATGCTGATCATCAGAGGGGTAAATGTGTTCCCTTCTCAAATTGAGAGTGTGCTGGTACAAATGGAGGGTGTATCACCAAACTATTTATTGGTAGTGACAAAGCAAGGTTATTTAGATAACCTGGAGGTAAAGATTGAGGTTACTGATGGATGGTTTACTGGTAAATTTAAGGAATTGGAGGCCCTTGAAGCAAGAATAGCTCATCGATTGCAAACGGTTTTGGGTCTCTCTGCAAAGGTATCACTGGTTGAGCCCCGCTCGCTGGAGCGGTTTGAAGGAAAAGCCAAACGAGTACAGGATCTAAGGTAATAAGGAGGAAAAATATGAAACAGCTAATGTCAGGAAATGAAGCCATTGCCAGGGGTGTTTACGAGGCGGGTATTACAGTTGCTGCCGCTTACCCCGGAACCCCCAGTACGGAAATAATAGAGAATGTGGCAAAATATCCGGAGATTTACGCAGAATGGTCCCCTAATGAAAAGGTAGCCATGGAGGTAGGGATTGGTGCTTCCATAGCAGGGGCCAGATCCTTGGTAGCAATGAAGCATGTGGGAGTTAATGTAGCTGCAGATCCCTTATTTACCTTTGCTTATACCGGAGTCAACGGCGGATTGGTTTTAATTTCACTGAACTCACTTGAACCTTATAACCATTATTA
>CAZCQT010000314.1:0-2655 GCA_964500905.1 uncultured Moorellales bacterium | reverse complement strand
TTCAAGAAGGCAAGTTTAAGGATGAGCTTCTACCTGTAAATGTAAAACAGATTGAAATTGGACCTGGTAACAAGGCTATTACCAAAGAAATTATTTTTGACACCGATGAGGGGGTAAGGCCGGAAACAAGTGTGGAAGGTTTGGCTAAACTCAGACCGGTATTTCGGCAAGGCGGTTCTGTAACAGCCGGAAACTCCTCACAAACCAGTGATGCTGCTGCGGCGGTAGTGGTGATGTCGGCGGAAAAGGCCAAGGAGTTGGGATTAAAGCCCATTGCTATTTTCCGTTCCTTTGCAGTAGGCGGGGTGGAACCCGAAGTAATGGGTATTGGGCCTGTTGTAGCCATTCCAAAGGCTTTGAAGCTAGCCGGATTAGCACTGGCTGACATTGATTTAATTGAGTTAAATGAAGCTTTTGCTTCTCAGTCACTATATGTAATCAGAGAGCTGGGCCTCAATTTAGATATTACCAATGTTAATGGCGGAGCAATTGCCTTAGGTCACCCTCTGGGATGTACAGGCACAAAGTTGACAGTTTCTTTGCTAAATGAGCTGGCCCGTCGTCAAGGGAAATATGGTTTAGTCTCAATGTGTATCGGTGGTGGCATGGGAGCTGCAGGCGTATTTGAAATGGTTTATTAATACCTAATTGGAGGGATAATTATGAACAATGAGATTATTAGAGGCGGTATGTTTTTAATTGACGATGCCAGAGATGCTTCGATTTTTACTCCGGAAGATTTTAATGAAGAACATCGCATGATCGCCAAAACAGCTGAAGACTATATACTGGGGGAAGTTGTCCCCGTAATGGATGAATTGGAAGAAAAAAAGGAAGGATTAATGCCCAGCCTGGTTAAAGGAGCCGGAGAGCTAGGTCTATTGGCGGCGGATGTTCCTGAGGCATATGAAGGAATGGGTTTAGATACCATCAGTTCAATTTTGATTACCGAGAAAGTGGCTTTGGGCGGACCGTATGCTGTTGCACATTCTGCACATACAGGTATTGGTACTCTTCCAATCGTGTATTTTGGTAGTGAAGAGCAAAAGAAAAAGTATCTTCCTGGTTTAGCTAGCGGAGAAATTTTGGCTGCCTATGCTTTAACCGAACCCGGTGCAGGCTCCGATGCTTTAAACAGTAAAACGCGTGCGGTATTAAATGAAGATGGCACCAAATACATTTTAAATGGCGAAAAAATGTTTATTACTAATGCTGGCTTTGCCAATATATTTGTAACTTACGCTAAAATAGACGGAGAGCATTTTACAGCCTTTATTATTGATGGAGACTCCCCCGGCCTGAGTTTGGGAGCCGAGGAAGACAAAATGGGCATTAGGGGCTCTTCTACTCGCAGTGTAATTTTGGAAAACTGTGAAGTGCCTGTGGAAAATGTCCTTGGAGAAATTGGCAAAGGCCATAGAGTAGCTTTTAATATTTTGAACATTGGTCGCTATAAATTAGGTGCAGCAGCTGTTGGTGCTGCAAAAGAAGCCGTGGCTATTAGTGTCAAATATGCTAAAGAAAGGCAACAGTTTAATAAAAGCTTGGCGGAATTTGGTTTAATTCAAGCCAAACTGGCAGATATGGCTACAAAACTCTATGTTTCAGAATCTATGGTTTACAGAACCGCGGGTTTAATTAATACAATTTTGGCAGACTTGGATCCAAATGCCACAGATGCCGGTCAGGCTGCTACCAATGCCATTAGTGAATATGCCATGGAATGTTCAATCAATAAAATTTTCTGTTCTGAAGTAGTAGACTTTATTGCTGACGAAGCTGTGCAGATACATGGTGGTTATGGATATATCAGGGAATATCCGGTAGAAAGAATGTATAGAGATTCCAGAATTAATAGAATCTTTGAGGGAACAAATGAGATTAATAGGCTTCTTATTCCCGCTACCTTGCTTAAAAAAGCTACAAAAGGAGAAATTCCCTTATTGGCAGCTGCACAAAAATTAATGGGTGAGTTAATTGGCATGATGCCTGAGGCTCCTGAAGGTATTTTGGGAGAAGAGTTCGCTAAATTGGCAAATATGAAGAAAATGTTTCTGATGACTGCAGGAAGTGCGGTACAAAAGCTTGGCATGAAGCTTCAGGATGAACAAGAGGTGCTGGCAGCTTTAGCTGATCAGGTAATAGAAATCTATGCCCTTGACAGTGCTTTGGTTCGTGCTAAAAAAGCCGTCGAAGAAAAGGGTGAAGAAGCTAATGCTTTAAAACTAAATATGGTAAGACTTTATGCCAATGATGCTCTTCAAAGATGTGAGTTAATTACTAAAAATACCCTGGCAGTGGTAGAAAGCGGAGATAGCTTGAAGACCTTATTAGCTGCCCTCAGAAAATTAGTTCGCTTTGATTTGGTTAATGCGGTTCAACTTAAGCGTGCTATTGCTGCTGACATAATTGAAGCAGAAAAGTATATTGTTTAAAAAGGTAAATCAATGAAATATTTAAGCAGAAAACCTCTCCTTTTGGAGGGGTTTTTTCTTCTGAACTTTACACTTTAGTAATTATTAAGTAAAATATGGAGGTGACTATAGTGAAGAGGTGAATAAAATGGCTTTATCTTGTGGTATTATCGGATTGCCTACTGTTGGCAAAACCACCTTATTTAATTTACTTACCAATGCCGGATTAAAAACCAGTAGT
>CAZCQT010000313.1:0-2659 GCA_964500905.1 uncultured Moorellales bacterium | reverse complement strand
TGGTTACCTCAACCTCTCTAAAGATTTCCACAATTCGACCTGCCGGTGGCCTTAAGGGTATTTCTGTTACAACCAGCACCTGGGATTCGCCAATACCCACTTCTATGGGAGTAACGATAGTTACCGGCTTTTTATGATGATGCATAACTTCCTCCGTCACGACTATTACACTCCTTTCCTTTCCTTGTATGTTACAAGAAACCACTACCATGCGGTGTGTACTTGTTACTAGTCTATACTATGTGGAGAGGGTTCCTTTTGCTATTACCCATTTTTATTAAAACTACCTTTTGATTAAAGCACCATTGGGACAGTAATACCAAGTGGGAACTTTTCCACAGTCATCTTCGGACTTACCGAGAAGCACCCCTTGAATCTCCCCTATATCACCCTTTTTTGAAATATCCTCAGCTGTTAAAACTTCCTGTTCCGCCATTTGCTCCGCTTGCATATTGTCGTCTTCTCCCGGGTGTTCCTCCTCGGAAATTGACTTCGCTTCTGAAGTTACATCTTGTTGTAGATCCTCACCTATAATCTCCGGTAGCTCCTCTTGCTTTTGTGCTGGTGCTGGCACTGCCTCTGCCTCCTTCCCTGACTGAGCCTTTTCCGAGAGCAAGTTCAAGATGTCCATCAGTGCCTTTTGATGTTCTTCCTCCGCTAAACAGTTCTTTCCACCAATATGATTTAGCTGTAAAACTCTATGCATCTTAACTCACCCCAGTTTTATCCCGTTAATCACTTTATCTTATGTTCAAAAAAATAAAGGGTGACTGAGCGAAGGACAGGGTAGGCCTACGCTTTTAATTTAAAAAAGTCGCAAAATTTGCCCAACATAGCATATTTATCATCGAAAGTTGGCAGACTAGAATTAAGAATAAGCAAACGGGAGGGAATATTAAATGGAATGTAAAATTTGCGGCAAATCCATACTGGAAAGGGGTGCCGGTTCTCCCCTTTATTGCAGTGAGTGTAATGCTCAAATAGCACTGGTAGCGGAAAGGTTGACCATGATGAGTGCCAGACGCAGGCCTTTAATGTCCGTAGTCGGCAGAAGGGAATTTTAAGAAAAAGCAAAGCCGCTCATTTTTTAGTGAGCGGCTTTACTTTTTCAACCTATCTTGTCAAGATTAAAAGCTGTTTTCAACCTGAGCTATTAACCTATTTTTATCTTGGGGTAAAAAGCCTTTTATCCTTATAATATTTGTCGGATGGGTTGTATCAAACAGCATGGCTTTTTGCGGCTTAAGATGCTCCAGTAGAGTCTTAATTTCCAGCAGTCTTTCACCCCTACCGGCAGGAACAAACTTACCTTTCTCTACCATCTTGTTTAATTCGGTATCCACAAAAACAATTAAGCTCATAGTGATTACCTTTTGAGTTGTAAACTGATTAATCATTTGTGCTGTGGCAATCCCGTTGGCCTCGGATTCCCCCTCACCGGCTATCCCATACATGATAATTGAATTAAACTGTAATTTTGCCTCATTAAGCTTTTTCGCCTGCTTAATTGCTGCTTCCACAGTATGCCCCTTGTGCAACATTTTTAGAATGTCGTTTCTGCCCGTTTCAAAACCGATATAAAGCAATCTAAGACCTTTGTCATGCAAAATGGATAATTCCTCAACCGAATACTTGGCAATGCTTTTAATCGCCGCATAGGATGCTACGCAAGCACAGTAAGGTAGGTATTTTTGTATCAGCTCCAGCAATTGCTCCATTTTAGCAAACCCAATAGCCATGGGATCCGCACCTGTTAAAAAGACTCTA
Organism: uncultured Moorellales bacterium; assembly: GCA_964500905.1. GTDB lineage: Bacteria > Bacillota > DULZ01 > DULZ01 > DULZ01 > JBBAFB01. Next base: position 892 of record CAZCQT010000313.1, on the reverse strand, counting down.
TCGGTATATAATTCCCCGTTAATTAACTGGGTTTCTATTTCTGTAAAGGGCACTTCACCGTATTTGCTGTCTTTATACATAGAACAAAAAGCACATTGATTATAGGAGCAACCCAATGTTACCGGCAATAAAAAAGTGTTCATTTCATCCTGGGGATAAAAGATGGTTTCATCATTGTTATACATACCCGCCACCTCCATTTTAAAATGTGTAGCCGTTTTTGTAAAACAGCCAGAACCAGGAAAGGTGCAATAAGATTAATAAGGGCAGGGTAAAACTAAAAGCCTTAATTCGAGTTTTATGGTGAAAGATTTTGGAACCCAAAAGCACTCCCACACTACCAAAAATTATTGCTACCCCTAATAAGATCCCCTCATCCACACGCATTTTTTTTATCTTAGCCCTTCTTTTATCAAATCCCATCAAAATAAAACCTGATATATTAATAGCCAACAAGAAAATCCAAATCCATTTGGGCAATATTATCTCCCCCAATATTGCAATTTTTTTATCTATTATAGCACAAAAATAAAGCCTCCCTGTTTGGGGCGACTCTATTTTTCTTTATTTAATAAATAAACATTTTCTTCTATCACTTTTCATGATATGTTATTAACAAGAAATATAAATAAATAGATATTTTCCTTAAAACTGCAAAAGAGATGTTAACAAGCAACTGCAACGGTTGAAAGGAGAGATTTTTAAATGACTAACGAAGAAAAAATTATTTCCCTGCTTGAAAAAATGGATGGCAGGATGAACTCAATGGAAAATAGGCTTATTTCCCTGGAAGAAGGCAGAAAAGAGGACAGTAAAAGACTTATTTCATTGGAAGAGGGCAGAAAAGAGGATAGCAAAAGACTTATTGCATTGGAAGAAGGCAGAAAAGAGG
>CAZCQT010000312.1:0-2670 GCA_964500905.1 uncultured Moorellales bacterium | reverse complement strand
GGCAGATGCAATCAACGCAGTTGCTTGATCATTGGTTACTGAAACAATTCTTTTCCACAAAACCCCTATTTTTACTGAATCCAAATATTTAGGTTTCATATAATTTAATCATTCCTTTCATTTCTGTTATGTCAAATATAAAACAAATGCTATATAAAACCCCAGAATGCCTTTACAGCCTTAACCACGTTTCGTCTTACTCCCTTTGAACAATTATGTTACCTTCCTTATCAACTTTTCCTTTTCCAGATGAGCCTACAACTATAGTGGCTTCCCTTTCTTCTATGATGCACGGACCATCTACCTGATCTCCTTCATGTAACAAATAACGATCAATGACTGGCCAAAGTTCGAATCCCTTTTCTCTGGAGATATATATTTTTCTTTTACCTTTTATGATAGATTCTGATGCTGACTTCACATTTGATTGATCTGCAATTATAAAATTTGGCTCAGGTCCAGATACCCTAACATGCCAATTAACTAATTCAATATCCAAACCATTATTTAATCTACCAAACCTTTTTCTATACTCCTTTTCAAAAGCTTGCCGCAAGGCGACCCTATTTTCTTGCTCAAGCACATCTGGAGAAATTGGAAATCTAATTTCATGCCCCTGACCAACATACTTGCCATCACAAAGCATAACAAATGTAATATCTCTCTCTCCCACCTTTGTTAACAATTCCATTCCATTTTTTCTCATCTCTTCAATAATGCATTTAACATTTTTAAAATCAAGCTGCCCTATGGTTGAAATGCAACTCCTTGTTAATTCAAATAATAGGGGTGCTGTAAGACATCCAATAGCTGAATTCACCCCTGCACCAAAGGGGAAAATAAGTTGTTTTATGCCTAGACGCTCTGCCACACCCCAACCATGAACTGGACCTGCCCCGCCAAAACAAATCAAGGAATATTGGGAAGGATCCTCACCTTTTTCCACACAATAATTTCTGGCTGCATTGGCCATGTTCTCATTTACTACCTCATGAATAGCCTTTGCAGCCTCATATACATTAAATCCCAAAGGTTCTGCAATGTAATGCTGTATAACAGACTCAGCATCGGCAATTGATAGATTTATTTTGCCCCCTAAAAAATAGTTCGGATTCAAGTAACCAACAATTAAATCCGCGTCAGTAACAGTAGGGAAACTGCCTCCTCTTCCGTAACAAACAGGACCTGGCTCAGCACCGGCACTTCGTGGCCCTACAGTAAGGAATCCCATACTATCAATACATGCAATGCTTCCTCCACCTGCCCCAATCTCTATCATATCAAGGGTTGGGGTTTTAATAGGGAGGCCGCTTCCTTTTTTAAACCTATATATTCTGTCAACCTCAAATTCCCTACCTACTGAAGCGGTGCCATTCTTTATTAAACATATTTTTGCTGTTGTACCACCCATATCAAATGATATAACCTTTTTCATTTTTAATTCCCTGCTGCACCTTGCAGCTGCTCCGGCGCCAACTGCTGGCCCAGATTCTATTGCGCGAACAGGATAAGAGGCAGCTGTTTCGCTAGGAACAACACCTCCATCAGAAAGTACAATAAGAATCTCGCCATCAAAAGCATGTTCATAAAAAACATCTTTCAAATTTGTTAGATATCTTAACATTTTTGGCTGCGCATAGGCGTTAATAACAGTCGTAGACATGCGTTCGTATTCCCGAATTTCAGGCAATATATCGCTTGAAATAGTTAATCCGACCCCCTTAACCTGGTTACCTAATAAAAGTGCGGCTTCTTGTTCATGAGTAGGATTAACGTATGAATTTAGGAAACAAACAGCTAGTGATTCTATATTATTTTCAGTTAATTTATTTGCAATGGTATTTACTTCTTTATCGTTAAGGGGAACATATACATGTCCGTCAGCCAAAATACGTTCATTTATCTCCCAGCGTAAATACCTTGGAACTATGGGGGTTGGCATCTCTAGAAAAAGGTCATACATGTCATATCTTTTTTCCCTACCTATTTCTAGAACATCCTTTGCGCCCTTAGTAACTAATAAAGCAGTTTTAGCACCTTTTCGCTCTATTAACAGATTTGTAACCACGGTTGTAGCATGAACAAATGTATCAACCTCAGATAACGAGATATTTGCTTCTTTTATTACATTCAATGCACCTTGAATCGCTCCCCTATCAGGGTTTTCCCCTGTTGTTAAAACCTTGCTAACATATAACTCTCCAGTCAAAATATTAATTAATGCAACATCAGTAAAGGTTCCCCCAATATCAATCCCTAACCTATACATTCCAAAGCCCTCCCTACACTAGCCCTAAATACGCTTTTTTTGTAATAGGATCCTTAGCAACTTCCTGTGTTATACCACTCAAAACAACTTGCCCAAGTTCCAAAACATATAACATTTCAGTCAATTCGCAAACAATGGATATATCTTGTTCCACTATTATAATGGTCATGTTTGATTCTTGGCCCACTCGTTTAACTAAGTCTATTAAACGTTCAATTATTATAGGTGCTAAACCGAGACTCATTTCATCTATCATTAATAATTGAGGCTTATTCATTAGAGCCCTTGCTATTGCACACATCTGTCGTTGACCCCCACTTAATGTGCCTGCTAGCTGTCCAGACACATTTTTTAATTCGGGAAAATATTCCAGACAACATGCAGTTCTTTCTCTTCTTTCA
>CAZCQT010000311.1:0-2675 GCA_964500905.1 uncultured Moorellales bacterium | reverse complement strand
AATTTTTACACCAATTGCTCTCAAAATTTCCTGGGCGGTACCAATAGGACAGACCCAGCCACAGAACCCCCCTCTAAAAACTAAGGTAAGTATTACAATGGTTATAAAAATCGCTAAATTCAACGGTTCAATAGGACTTAACAGTGTCCCCTTTGTAAAGTAGGAGTAGAGAGTTTCCAAGCCCCCAAAAGGGCAATATGCCTCTACATTTGCATCAAAAAAAACTACGTGTCTAATGTAAACATTCAACATAAATAAAAATACCAAGCCTTGCACAACCTTGCGGTAAAACCAACTTTGCCGATACCAACCCCTTGTAGCCTTTGCCATCAATTGCACCTTCTTCCTTTACATATAAAGCCAATAACTACGCTCCAACTCGTTACAAAACACACAATGTGCTACGTGACGTTACTATAATTATTTTCAATAATGTTCTTTAAGTATAAAATCTTCTACCACCTTCTGGGAATACCTCTTATAAATAATTATTTTTTTTAAAAAAACTAGATATTTTTTCCGCCCCCATGATAAAAACAGATAAGCCCACCAATTATGGGTACCATTTTATAATTTAGTTGAATAATATTTACCAGATAGTTAGAATTATGGGAAATATTTTTAAACCTTGAAGGAAACAGCAACCAGATGTAGAAGAACAACATAGTTACCAACAACTCTAACTACAATCAACTCTAACTACAATAAGTAGGTCAAGGTTGTTGCTACTGATTGTGAAACGTGGAACTTAAGGAGGTTGATAATGAAGCAAATTCATGCCAGTTGAGGGAAATCTAAGGTTATTTATAACAGTATTGGAGATCTGAAAACCTTAAACGCATGTAGTAATCAATTATAAACTAAATATACTATAGTTTGCGGTAGTTATTATGTAGCAGTTATTCCAACTTGGTTTCTCTAAGGTTGTTTTATTGGTATAAAGGATTGTACTCACAAATTCAAGGAATACCATTAAGGAGGATTTAAGGGATGGGAAAAAGACTTAACGTAACTTTAGTTTTATTGTTTTTCTTGCTCGCCGGTCTAGTTGCAGGATGCGGAGGAAACGCGGCTCCCGGGGCATCAACTGACGGACCCCCTGACGTTGTATCACCTCCCCCCGTGGATGAAAAAAATCACGTGGCAACTGTGCAATTCAAAAAAGTAGATTCGATGCCAGTAATTGATGGAAATCCTAATGACCCGCAGTGGAAAGGGGCCTATGGAATTGCCGGAGACGGTACAACTTGGAGGGGTATCTATACTGATGATGAAATAGCCATCTTGTATACAAAAGAAGCTTCGACAATGGATATAGTAAGTTTAGATGATTGGTATTACAATGGAAAAGAGTTTATACAGTGGCGTGAACATTTAATTAACCAAGGCGAAACACCCAAAAAGAGGGATCTTATATTAAACATGGCCTGGGAAACAAATGAATTTGGTCTTGATGGTGGGTGTAACTACATGTGTCATGAAGATGATGCCGGAGTCACACACCACGTAGTCCCCCCCGGTGCAAGCGCCGACCTTTGGAATCTGTTGACAAGACATGGTTATGGTCGCCCCTCCATTATTTACGTAACCGGTTTTCCACTTGGAAACCTAGGCGCCTCCCAAAGTGGCTCTATTGACTTCGACACTTCCGATAGCACATACCCATATAGAGTCAGTTCAGGTACCTTCAATTTTATCAGTTATGTTGATGAACGCCTACAAACAAGCAGGGATAATCCAGATTATGCAGGAACGGCTACTGATACCGAAACTGGGGAGTATTGTCTGCTCTGTCACACAACAAAATTTGTAGAAACACTCCCCTTGCAAGGCAAGCATGGTAAATTGCCCTACCGCAACAATGCCGTGGGACACGAGGACATGTTTGCCACCGCACCAGAATATATCAAACTTAACCCTGAAAACTGGGTAGATGCAAAAGTTATTACCGATGAACACATTAAAGAGGGGCGTGCTGCAAAAATTGCAGATTTAACTAAGGACCAAATTGAAAAGGCTTGGTCCCGATATGAAGAACTCAATTGTTTGATTCCTGCATTGATAGTACAAGATTCAAGCGGTTGTCAAGCCCAGACTCTTTATGGAGCGCAGTGGTCAGACGGTGTTTGGACATTAGAAATTAAAAGAAGCCGCGTAACCAATAACCCGGATGACATTCAGTTTGATGATCTCGACAAGGATTATTTTATGTCTTCTGCAGGAAGCGGATTTGGCAGTGAAGGGATTAGGTTTATTTTTGAAAAGCCTTAAAATTCAAATTTGAATTGGAAAGCCATTTTTGTTAAAGCTAGTGCAAAAATAACTAACGTGATAAAATTTTAAAGGTCTTTTTTGACCAAGTGAAAACCCCCGGGATTGTAGTCACCCGGGGGTTTTTGTCATTAAAAAATCTACTGCTAACTAGTATTAAACTACCGATAGCGGTCTGCCTTGTTTGTCTTCACAAAGTAGCTGTCTGAGATTTATCAGCGCATTTTTATTAAAATTATTGGCTGCGGAGACATATTTTTCAATAGAGCCATATCTTTGTAAAATACCATCAAAAATCTCATTCAAATATTCACTGCGAACTTCGAAAATTGGCTTTAGGCGCTCTGGTGTAATTTGAAACAAACTTAGCCATTTTATATATTTACCCAACCTTTGCATACGTT
>CAZCQT010000310.1:0-2679 GCA_964500905.1 uncultured Moorellales bacterium | reverse complement strand
TCGCTCCATTCAGAATGACAGAATCGGTAGAGTCTTACAAAGGTGTCATCCTGAACAAAGTGAAGGATCTCAGGCTCTAAAAAAACTCCCGTATAAATCCCCCCTATCTGGGTAAAAATACCCAGATAAGGAGGGAGGAAAATGCGAAAAATATTCTATAGTGCAATTGCCATCTTTTTAATTCTTGCCCTTTATATTATAATCATGAAAACAGCACCGGATAAAATTCCGGCGAATAGTGGGACGGGCTATTCAGAAAACCAATTCCCTTCCTGTGCCATTGAGAAACCATGGTTTTCCTTTTTGCCATTTTCAAATGCAACCGAGGCATCCAGTGTCCCAGAAACCTTTCGCAGCCTTCAGGAAGATCAAGGTGAACTTTTTCAGTGGTTACAAGTGCCGTCCTCGGAGCCAACTACATCGCCTTATTTGTTCATAGGGACATTTCCCGGCGATTTATCATATGATGAGGCAGAAAGTATTTTAACTGAAATATTCACAGATTTAGAAGTAGAAAGCATTCAAAAAATGCAGGATCAAAATGTAATCAGCTGGGGGGGCTATTCTCCCAAAATTCCACTGTTTTTAAGAGATTTGACAGGAGGTCCAATTAATATTCAAGGGGCATTGCGTTATAACAGCATAGAAGATCTTACCTACTTTTACTTGGGGAGCCCATTAATCTACATTGAATACTAAGAATACTAAATGAACCAAGATCTACTAAGGGCCATAGGGAGGAAAAAGGGGTTTTGTGTGGAAATAGACACAAGATGCAATATTGGGGGGAACTACCGTTGGAAAAGATATCTATTAAAGGCGGAAACCGCCTTACAGGCAAAGTAAGCATTAGCGGAGCAAAAAATGCCGTTTTACCCATTATAGCCGCTAGCCTTTTGGCAGACACAAATACAACTTTGCATGATACACCTAAATTAGCAGATGTTTATACCATGATTAACCTAGTGGACCAGCTGGGGGTAAAAACAACCTGGCAGGATCATAACACACTTGCCATTGATTGTAACTCTTTAAATAATATAGAAACATCCCAGGAATTTATGCGGCAAATGCGGGCTTCCTTCTTAGTAATGGGACCGCTTTTGGCTAAAAAAGGTCATGCCAAGATGTGGCTGCCCGGCGGCTGTGCCATTGGCAGCAGACCTATTGACCTGCATTTAAAGGGCTTTGCCGCCCTGGGGGCCCAAATTAAATTAGGACATGGCTTGGTTGAAGCAAAAGCGAATAAATTATCCGGGGCTCGTATCTACCTGGACTTTCCCAGTGTCGGTGCTACCGAAAATATCATGATGGCCGCCGTTTTGGCGGAGGGCACCACCATTATTGAAAACGCGGCGGAAGAACCGGAAATTGTCGCCTTAGCCATGTTTTTGAATAATATGGGGGCCAAGGTAATGGGTGCGGGCACAAATATTATTCGGATTGAAGGCGTTAGAGAGCTTGCAGGGGCAATCCATACCATTATTCCCGACCGGATTGAAGCAGGGACCTATATGGTAGCAGCAGCAGCCACCGGCGGGGATGTGCTGATCGACAATGTAATTGAGGATCATCTAAAACCTATTATTGCTAAGCTCAAAGAGGCGGGAGTTAATATTTACGAAGAAAATGGCGGCGTCCGGGTTATAGCGGATAAGCCCATTAATGCAATTGATATCAAAACCTTGCCCTACCCTGGTTTCCCCACGGATATGCAGGCCCAGATAATGGCCCTGATGACCTTGGCACCGGGCACCAGCGTTATTACAGAAACCATTTTTGAAAATCGCTTTATGCATGTTAACGAATTAAAAAGAATGGGTGCTCAAATAGTAATTGAAGGCCACACGGCGGTGGTGAAAGGGGTTTCCAGATTAACGGGAGCACCGGTAAAGGCAACAGATTTAAGAGCGGGAGCAGCTTTAGTAATCGCTGCCTTAATGGCTGAAGGCGAAACCGAAATAAAAGGTGTGTACCACATCCATCGGGGTTATGAAAACCTCATAGAAAAACTAAGTGGATTGGGAGCAGCGATTAAATAATAAAGGCAAACAGGGGGATGGTTCTCTGTTTGCCCACGGTCCCGCTTCAATGTCATCCTGAATGGAGCGTAGCGGAATGAAGGATCTCATGCATAAAAGCAGGCAAAAAACCCTAAAGAAATACCCAAAAAGGTTTTCCATGATAACTACAAATAACAAGCAGTGGCTTGCATGTGGTTCTGCATGAGACCCTTCACTATGTTCAGGGTGACGGTGGAGCAGAAGCAAACAGGGGGACGGTTCTCTGTTTGCCTATTATTAGGTACTAACCATACTCCTTCTTTCATAGAATGTACAAGCAGGTTGTTTACATTCTATACCTGGGGGGAGTTTTTTTATGCGAAAACTTGTCGGCCTTATCATACTCACTACCGTTTTGCTGGTAGTAATCATTCCATCATCCATCATTTATCTTACCAAGCCTCTCAAGCCGGAAACCGGGGTAAAAATAAACCCCAACCCCATTTACATCAATGTTTTAAATGTTAAGACCCAACAAATCGAGGTCATGGAGCTGGAGGATTATTTAGTAGGCGTAGTAGCGGCGGAGATGCCGGTCAAGTTTGAATTAGAGGCCCTTAAGGCACAAGCGGTTGCTGCACGTACTTATGCCTTAAAGAGAAAAGAGCTTTTTCAA
>CAZCQT010000309.1:0-2723 GCA_964500905.1 uncultured Moorellales bacterium | reverse complement strand
AAATAGAAAAAATACTCGTAAATTGAGTGGCAGTAGAAATAATTGCCGCAATAATTGAAAAAGAAGGGGGAATTGAGATAACGATTGAATTTGAAGTAACGGAAGAAGATTATATCAGGTTTAATTTTTATCAGTTGGAGGGTTCCAAATCATATAAAAAAATACTAAATATTTTGAGATATTTAGTACCAGTCGTATCTGCGGTGTTTATTTATCTAGCCGGCACAATGCTGCTTAAACAACCGGAGATATATTGGGTAGTTATCTCATTGCTTTTTGCGGTTGTCTGGATTATTATTTATCCCGAAAGGCATAAAAAAATAGTTAAGGCGAGAATTAAAAGGCTGTTGCGGAAGGAAGTTAATTCTACGATTTTTGGGAAAAAGCTAATGCTGATTGATCAGCGATCCTTTGTTATTATTGGTGAACGCAGCCAAGAAACTATTCTTAAGGAAAACATTAAATCAGTGGCCATCTATGATGATATGATCTTACTTTATTTAAGCGGGTTCATAGCTCAGATAATTCCAACCAGATATTTAGACGGAAACAGCAGAAAGTTTTTGCTGCAGGCACTTAAGGGAATTTAAGGTTCTGATTAATTTTTGCACAACCCTGGCCTTTTAGGTTAATTTGTATTATATTTATACCGAAGTAAAGGCGGACGGAAAGGAAGGATTGAATGTTAGAATTACAAAATATATCATTTTTCATAGAGGAAGACGGTAAGAAAAAGGAAATTATTAAGGATGTTTCTTTTAAAGTGGACGAAAAATTTGTCGTAATAACCGGACCCAATGGCGGGGGTAAGTCCACCATAGCTAAGTTAATTATGGGTATTGAAAAACCTACCTCCGGCAAGATACTTTTCAAAGGAAAAGATATTACAGCATTATCCGTTACAGAGAGAGCAAATATTGGCATGAGCTTTGCTTTTCAACAGCCGGTTAAATTTAAAGGGGTTAAAGTTTTTGATTTAATTTCCTTGGCGGTGGGCAAGGGGGTTCCAATCTCTGTTGAGGAGGCTTGCGAATATTTATTGGAAGTGGGTTTGTGTGCCAAAGAATATCTTGACAGGGAAGTAGATGGCAGCCTGTCCGGCGGTGAATTAAAAAGAATAGAAATTGCCATGATGATGGCCAGAAGCACAGAACTGTCTATTTTGGATGAACCGGAGGCAGGTATAGATTTGTGGAGCTTTCAAAACCTAATTAAGGTGTTTGAAAGGATGCATGATGTGGGCAAGGGATCAATTTTAATAATCTCCCACCAGGAAAGAATCCTTAATGTGGCAGATAAAATCATAGTTATAGAAAATGGCAGGGTATATAAAAGCGGTACTAAAGGTGAAATATTGCCCGGTTTGCTAAATGAATTAGATAGCTGCGAACATTTTGCAATTTAAAGGAGATCTGTGAAATTGGATAAAGATAAATATGAAAACTATACAAAAGAAGATATCTATAAAAATTTACTGGTACAAGTTGCTGATTTGCATGGGAGGCCACAGGGTGCATATAACCTCAGAGCTGATGGCGAAGGGGTTGACAGGGAGATTACTGCTAACATTAATATAGTTACCAAAAAGGATAAACCGGGTATTGATATTATAATTAAGCCCAACACCAAAAATGAAAGTGTTCATATCCCCGTGGTAATCAGCAAATCGGGTATGGAGGATTTGGTTTACAATGATTTTTATGTAGGTGAAAATGCAGATGTCACAATTATAGCCGGTTGTGCCATTCACAACTCGGGCGATGAAAACAGCGGGCATGATGGTATTCATCGTTTCTTTCTGGAAAAGAACTCAAGAGTGGAATATATTGAAAAGCATTTTGGGGAGGGCAGCGGCGGTGGTAAACGTATTTTAAACCCTACCACCATCATAGAGCTAAAGGAAGGAAGCTATATGAAAATGGATAGCTTTCAGATTCAAGGTGTTGATTCAACAAAAAGGGATACTAAAGCAGTGTTGGAGGCAAACTCAACCTTAATAATTACAGAGAAAATAATGACTGATGGGGAGCAATATGCGGAGACAAATTTTGAGGTGGAGTTAAATGGAGAGAATTCTGCCACTCATTTGGTATCTAGATCAGTGGCAAAGGGTAACTCCAAGCAGGTGTTTCTTTCCAGAGTTAACGGAAATAATAAATGCAATGGACACACAGAATGTGATGCCATTATTATGGATAATGGTATTGTAACTGCTATTCCCGAGGTTACATCAAATCATATTGATGCCAGCCTAATACACGAAGCCGTCATAGGGAAAATTGCAGGTGAACAATTGGTTAAATTAATGACCTTGGGGTTATCTGCAAAAGAGGCGGAAACGCAAATAATAAATGGTTTTATGAAATAAAAAAAGCCTGTAGCAAATTTGCTACAGGCTTTTTAAAAGGGCTAAGCTAAAGTTACTTGCTTTATTAATAGTAATTTGTATAGCCTCTCCAATAGTTATTAGCGGCGGCAACAGTCTGAAAATTAATAGCTATTACTTGTGAGGCAGCAATTAGACTATCTGCATTTCTAGAATATTTGGGCCGCAATTGGTTTCGAATTTGTACATCCGGTTGGGTATATTCCACTCCTTTTTGCGAAAGCCTAATGGCCAATTCAAAACCTTCCTGCGGGGTATTTGTTTGTAGGCTTCTTAGCCATCTATCCATGAAACTCACTCTCCTTATAGCTAATATATGTCTGTTAAAAAAAAAGGT
>CAZCQT010000308.1:0-2726 GCA_964500905.1 uncultured Moorellales bacterium | reverse complement strand
CACCTGACTTTTAATCAGGGTGTCCCGCGTTCGAGTCGCGGATGGCTCACCATTTCTTTTAATTTAATATGCGGGTGTGGCGGAACTGGCAGACGCGCCAGACTTAGGATCTGGTGGATAACACCGTGGGGGTTCAAGTCCCTTCACCCGCACCATAATTTGTCTAAAAACTCGCTATTCTAGCGAGTTTTTAGCATTTTCATAGACCTACCGCTCGCCCCATCTCATCTCACCTGCTAAGCAGGTTTTAAGGTTTTCTGAAACAGTATTTAATTCAGGCTTTTTAATGACTTGGTAACAGGCTTAATTTTTTGAGAGAGTAGCGTTTGCTTCTATCTGCCGGGGTATTGCAACTCAACAACACATTCTCGAATACCGCGTGTTAATTATGTATTTTGCAGTGCTTGGATTTTTTTGAGTGAAGTTGGTAGCGATAAAAGTGCCTTTGATTAAGGAATATGTTTAATATCAGGGCTTTTAGCAGAATAAAAAAATGCCGCTGACTATGTTAATAATTTAGCCGGCGGCATTACATACTACTCAGTTTCACCATTATTACAATTATAATTTGCAGACAAGTATTTTTAGTTCTTGATCAGGATCGTTAAGGGATTCCATTGAGGCAGCAACTAAAGGTTGTTCTGCAAACTTCTTTACTTTTCCAATCACAACTGTAAAATTTTCGCCTCGATTCTCTGTGCTTTGCATAGTTCATTATTTAGGTTTGATTTAAAAAGCGAAATTTTATTGATGCTTTTCATTTTTTAAGAGAAATTACGTTTTGATATACATTATTTTCTTCTAAACCCCTTGGGGACTTTTCAAGACTTTGACGCCAAACAAATAAAATTGCCCCGTGAACGGAATCAGTTTCAATGCAGATTTCGCTGGTATCGCCTAAGATCTTTATTTCGTGCAATAACTCAAGTTCTTGACATAGCTTTATATTAGCTGCTTTTAAAATTTCTTTTCTTAATGTTTGTACCTGCTCCGATCCGCCCTTTGTTTTAAGTAAGAAATTTTCCATCGGGGTTAGAGTTTTAAAAAAAGAAAACATGCAAACACTCTGCTCTACCTTTACCCATAGTTGATCGGGTCCTTTGCCGAAAATTTCTTGATGTAATTTGATAACAATTCTTCTTACCTCTTTTTCTAAAATTGCATTAGCCGTATCCACATCACGTCAAGCCCCTTTCTAATTGTTTTTTTAAAAAAAATAAGCACACCGAAATACGCTAAAAAGAGTATTCGGTGTGCCCTACATCCTGTTTGAATGTCCAGCCCCTAACCGCTCATCATATTATTAAAAGAAACACCCAATAATTGTATGTGTGTTTCTTCTAATCTTTATCTAATTTGAGTGATAGTAATTTAGTCTTAATTTAGAATATTAGTTGGAATGAATATATTATTTTCTTATTCGATTAAAAACATCAAATTCCTGCAAAGTTTTTATGTAAACCTAGATGTCCAGAAGGTTAACAAAAAATAATAACAAAGAAATTCGTAAGGGCTGGTGATGTTGGGAAGGCATCGATGTTTTGTACTTGTAGGTAAAATAATTTTACAATAGGTAAAGTATGGCTTATAATAGTCAAAAAAAGATTAATAATAACAAAAAGTGCAAAATTTCTACTAATTATTAACTCACAGTTTAGTTGAGCTTAGCATGATAAAAGTGTTGTTTAATTGTGCTCATTGAAATAGCCCTGTAATGGAGGGTGATGGCTATTATGGCAAAAAACAAGGATATAGGCTGGTTTCAAAGTAATATTGAGCATTTGCAAACCAAAGCCGGGGATTTTTTGCATATTAAGAAAAAAATAAATCCCGGAATAGAAGCCATGAAAATAATTGGTATCTACTTACTCTTGGGGTTTTTATGGATTTCTTTATCCGATAAAGTTTTAAGTATTTTGGTTCAGGACTTAGATACACTTAATAAAATTCAGCTTTATAAAGGCTGGTTTTATGTGGCAGCAACCGGTATAATTTTTTATTTGATTATATTGGATAAACTAAAGCTATTTAAAACCGCTACAGATGAAATACATAGTACATATAATCAATTGGTTGCTTCTCATGGGGAACTTTTGGACATGGAAGCAAAATTAAAAAATTTAGCCTATTATGATCCTTTGACTAATTTGCCTAATAAATATTTTTTAAAGGAAACAGGGGAGAAGCTAATCCAAAATGTTATAGAGGAAGATAAAAAGGTAGCTTTGCTTTATATAGATATAGATGATTTTAAAAATATTAATGAGACAATGGGACATGAACTTGGAGACAGGTTAATTGAATATATTGCCCAGAGTCTTTTAAAAATTGTCAAATCTCCTCACCTGGTGGCCAGCTTGGGCGGTGATGAATTTGGGTTATTGCTGCTCGACACAACCTGCAAGATACTCGAAGAAACAACGCAGCAGATTTTAGAGAAAATTAGAGAGCCTTGGATTATTAATGAGCATAGTTTTTTCGTCACTGTTAGTGTCGGGGCAGCAATTTGCCCTGATCATGGTTGTAATTTTTCTACATTGCTGCAAAATGCAGATACGGCCCTCTCTCACGTAAAGGACAATGGGAAAGATGGTTACTCACTATTTACCCAAGAGCTGAAGGATAGGGCCTGGAATTTTGTGCAGATGGACAACCAATTGAGAGTTGCTTTGGAGAAACAAGAATTTCAGCTTTATTACCAGCCCCAGCTTGATTTACGGAGCAAC
>CAZCQT010000307.1:0-2754 GCA_964500905.1 uncultured Moorellales bacterium | reverse complement strand
TTAATGATGCATATCAAGGAGGGCTTTAGATGTTAGAATTTGAAGAGCAAGAAATTAGTCAATTTGCAACAATCAAGGTTATAGGCGTAGGTGGAGGTGGAAATAATGCAATAAATCGTATGATTGCCTCCGGCCTTCAGGGAGTTGAATTTATTTGCGTTAACACAGATGTGCAGGCATTAAAAACCACCCAGGCGGAGAAACGCTTGCAAATTGGTGCAAAGCTGACCAGGGGTTTAGGGGCGGGTGCCGACCCGGAAATAGGCAGAAAAGCAGCAGAAGAAAGTGCCGATGATGTTGTCAAATATCTTCAAGGCTCCGACATGGTCTTTGTGACTGCGGGAATGGGTGGAGGAACAGGTACAGGGGCTGCACCCATAATCGCTGATTTAGCAAAGGAAGCCGGGGCCCTAACGGTAGGAGTAGTAACGCGGCCCTTTTCTTTTGAAGGAAAAAAGAGAGCTTCCCAGGCAGATCAGGGTATATTGGAACTTAAAGATAAAGTAGATACATTAATTGTTATACCCAATGATCGCCTTTTGCAAGTAACAGATAAGCAGACTACTATGACCGAAGCATTTCGTATAGCTGATGATGTATTAAGGCAGGGAGTACAAGGCATCTCCGATTTAATCACAATTCCCGGTTTAATCAATTTAGACTTTGCGGATGTAAAAACTATTATGTCCCAAACAGGTTCTGCCTTAATGGGCATTGGCCGGGCCA
Source organism: uncultured Moorellales bacterium (assembly GCA_964500905.1). Classification (GTDB taxonomy): domain Bacteria; phylum Bacillota; class DULZ01; order DULZ01; family DULZ01; genus JBBAFB01. The sequence continues at coordinate 2,028 of CAZCQT010000307.1, read as the reverse complement.
CCGGAGAGAAAAGGGCCATGGAAGCGGCTAAAATGGCTATTTCCAGTCCTTTACTGGAAACCTCAATAGAAGGTGCTAAGGGAGTATTGTTAAACATCACAGGAGGCAATAATTTAGTCTTGTGGGAGGTTAATGAAGCGGCGGGCATTATTGCCAGTGCTGCAGATGAAGATGCGAATATTATTTTAGGTGCGGTAATAGATGAGAACCTAAAGGACGAAATAAAAATAACCGTAATTGCCACAGGTTTTGATCAGAAAGCAAAGTATCCAAAACTTAATTTAGAGTTGGATATCAAACCCTTTTCCAATGAAGACATAGTTATTCCTCCTTTTTTAAGAAGAAGGTAACAGCCCCTAAAGCAAACGAACCTGATTTGTTTAAATAGACTACCAAAGAAAGCCAATCTAGAAATAGGGCTTTCTTTTTTTATTGTACTACCAAATTATGACTATTTTTGCTTGTTCTATATTATATAATAGGGAAAACCAGTCCTGTCATAATCCGGATTGGTGGCAAAGATGAGGGGTTTGAGATATGTGAGTGAAGTTTATTTAGATCTAGTCTTTGCTGTTAATTTCGTGATGGATTATTTGCTTTTATTGGTAACAGGGATCTCCTTGGGTTTAACCTATTCCTATTTTCGCCTTTCCCTAGGTGCCTTTATTGGTGCACTGTATGCTACTGTTTTATTGCTTCCTCCTTTAGCTTTTTTAACAGCTACGGCTATCAAATTGATCTTTTCTTTCATAATCGTAACCTCGGCCTTTGGCTGGGGATCCTTCAGAGCCTTTTTCAAAACATTAACCACCTTTTATTTTGTAACTTTTTTAGCAGGTGGGGCCATTATGGGATGTATCTTTATGTTGCGTAACAGCGATTTTTTATCGCCTTATAACGGTACCTTGTTATTGCTGAATTTGCCCTATCTATGGTTGTTGCCCGGTATTTTAATTCTGTTTTTCATCGGTTATTTAGGAGTAGCTTTATACAGACAACATTATATAAAAACCAAATATGCCGTTGATGTGGAGGTGCGTTTTGGCGATAAGCATATTTCTACCAAGGCTTTAATAGATACAGGCAATAGCTTAAGGGAGCCCTTTAGCAAGCGTCCGGTCATGATTATGGAAGCCTCTCTGTTTCGTGATGTCTTGCCGGTGGCGGTAAAAAATTGGGGTAAAACAGAAATGGTGCATGATCTGGGGCTTTTCACTGAGAAATTAAAAGGGACTACCTGGGAAAATCGAATTAGATTGCTTCCTTTTTATTCATTAGGGACTAGAAGAGGTCTTATGCTGGGCTTAGTGCCGGATGAGGTTCAAATTAAGATCAATACACAGGTGGTTAAAAAATATGATTCTGTAATAGGGGTTTATCCGGGTCAATTAAGCTCTGAAAAAGGATACTTTGCTTTAATACATCCTGAGCTATTAGAACAAGAAATGGACTTAGGAAGGGGGGTGGCATCATAAAACCAACTAGATTTACACATTGGCGGAGGTTAATAGGTCTGAGATTATTTTATTTTTTTCATAAAATATCTTTTCCCGATGAAGTTCATTATGTGGGCTCCAGTGAGGCTTTGCCTCCACCTCTTTCAGGGGATGAGGAGATTTTTTTCATTAACCGTCTTGAGCTTGGTGATTTGACAGTTAAGGGTGTTTTGGTGGAAAGAAATCTGCGTTTGGTAGTTTATATAGCACGAAAGTTTGAAAATACAGGTATTGGCATTGAGGACCTTGTTTCAATTGGAACCATTGGCCTTATTAAGGCAGTTAATACCTTTGATCCAAAAAAGAAGATTAAATTGGCTACCTATGCTTCTCGCTGTATAGAGAACGAGATACTGATGTACTTGAGGAGAAACAATAAAACAAAAACAGAAGTTTCTTTTGATGAACCATTAAATACAGATTGGGACGGTAATGAACTGTTGCTGTCTGATGTTTTGGGAACGGAAAATGATATTATTTATAAATCGATAGAAGAAGAGGTAGATCGTAATTTATTAAAGCAGGCAATGAA
>CAZCQT010000306.1:0-2767 GCA_964500905.1 uncultured Moorellales bacterium | reverse complement strand
AGTATTTTGAGGGAGGTAGAACATCTTCCCCAAAGTATTCTTTTTTGGCGTGGTTTAATTCACTGGTTGGGCGGTATGGGGATAATTGTATTGTTTATTTCCCTGCTGCCTAACCTGGGCAGCGTTGCGATGAATCTATTTAAAGCGGAGGTTCCCGGTCCGGTAACGGAAAAAGTAAAGCCAAGGATTCAAGGTACAGCTCGCATTTTGTGGTTGATCTACGTTTTCGTAACATGCTTGGAGATATCCTTATTGGTTATGTTTGGAATGCCGCTGCTGGAAGCAATTAACCATACCTTTGCTACTGTGGCAACAGGTGGGTTTTCCTTTAAAAACGACAGCGTGGCAGGTTACAGTAAGGAGATTCAATATACGATAACCTTTTTTATGATTGCTTCCGGAGTAAATTTTTCACTCTACTTTTTTATTTTAAAAAATGGTATTAAAAAATTCTTTCAAGATGCCGAGCTGCGGCTATATTTGTTTATAATAGCCGCAGTAACTGGGGTAATTACCCTGAACATCCTTCCGCTTAATATGGGGCTGGAAAATTCCTTCAGGCATGCCCTGTTTCAGGTGGGTTCAATCATTACTACTACAGGCTTTACAACTACCAATTACGATACATGGCCTGTGCTATCGAAATTTCTGCTGCTGCTATTAATGTTTATTGGGGGATGTGCAGGTTCGACAGCAGGCGGCATAAAGGTTTCAAGGATTCTGATTCTCATTAAAAATGTACTTATAGAGTTAAAACAAATATTGCATCCTAATGCGATCTACAATATTCGAATTAATGGTAAATCTATTCCCAGGCAGGTTGGAAGCAATACGCTTCAATTCTTCTTTCTTTATATTTTAATATTTGCTCTGGCTACAACATACATGTGCTCCCTGGGTTATACCTTTGCAGAAGGAATGGGTTCAGTTGCCGCGACGTTGGGAAACGTTGGGCCTGCTTTCGGTGCAGTAGGTCCTGTGGCAAATTATGCTGATGTGCCGGCAGCGGGTAAGGTGCTTTTGACATTTTTAATGCTGCTGGGGCGCTTGGAACTTTTTACTGTGCTGATTATGTTTCTGCCGGAATTTTGGACTTTAAATCGCAAGCCAAAAAAAATTGCCTGAGATAATTTTGTTTGCCCTATTTTATATATATAGACATTTGCTATAATATATTTTTAAAATGAAGGCCGACCCAGCGAATTTTCATCTGCGCAGGTCGGCCTTTTTATTTTATGATTGAATAAGAGGTACACCTTTTGTTAAATCAACAAGCAGGGGTGCTTCATCTATATGGCTGGCATAGTGTGTGCCAAAGACATCTCTGGCTAGTTGGACAAGCGTGCGTTTTGTTAAATCCTCGTTAAATAATCTGCCAACAAACACATCTAAATCAGGCAGTTCACTGCCGCAAACTGCTATTCCTAACTCATTTATGACATCAAAGCTGCTCCACGGGGTGCTGAATTGACCTTTATCATGAAAAACGACAGATTCGTTAATACCTTCGCAGACTCCGATAACGTTAAATAATGCGCGATAGACCTTATTAATATCAACTATGCTCTCAGGAAGGTTATCATGATATTTAAATCGTGAAGGCTGAGGCACTAAACCAAATAAATTCTTCATGGTCAAACTAAAATCCCTGCAGGTTGGAGACGACATCTTTACTCTTGCCAGATCAATCAGCGTTTTTCCCTTCAGCTCAAATAGGCTCAAAGGTACAATTTCGTAAAATTCCGGATGGGCGAGAGGGGTATACTTTCCTTCAACAATATTTTTAATTGTTTCGCCGGACACAACATTGCCGTCCCACCATTCTTCTGTAATATTGATGTACCCAGTAGCATGTTTCTTCAAAACATCTGTAATACCTAACCTCTGGAGGTATTCCACTTCTTGTTTTCTGATCCATTCCCGTTTTTCATCCATGGTCTCGGGAGTTATCTTAATGGATAAGTCATTTCTTGAGTGGGAATGACCTTCAATTACTATTTTTTTGCCTGGCAGGGCGGAAAGCACTGTATCAAGGATTTCTGCATCAGTATAACTTCCGGGTCTGGGGTCGAACCAGTTTGGTTTGACTATATAACAATCATCCACAGGTATATTGGAACACAGAAAGTCAATGAATTCGTCCCTGCTGTGAACAATACTGTGATGCAGATCTAAAAATTTATTACTCATTAAATTCCCTCCCATTAATGTTTTCCATTTTATTCATCATAAATCATTTACGAAAGGCTTGGCAAGCAAACACTATCTTTTTAGTAAGAAATCTTTTAAATTTTAACTGCAATATAGTTATAATATCCAAATTAAGCAATATAAAATATATTAAAAAGGGAAAGGAGGTTGTTAAATGGGATTTATTAAACTTAATACGAGGGTGTTCCGGGCAATTTGTTTGGCCTTTGGGCTATTTTTGGCTTACCAGGGATATAGGCAGCTGCCTTTATTTACGGAACCGACCTTGGGCTCAATGGCTCAAACCGCTTCCTTCAGCTTTAATCATATTTTAGGCACGGCATTATTAATAATTGGGAGTTTTCTGGCCAGTGTTTCCAGCGCGTTAGAAGGGATATATGCTTACCAAGGGTGGTCTGGAAGCAACAGAATTGGGGCGATAATTAATCTTGCTGCAGCAGTTTTGATTTTTGCTCTGGTAATGTACTTAACATGGCCGGGATTTCAATGGGCTTTAGCGGCAAGTATTATCGTTACAGCAGCTTTTTATGCTAACAAAATGGTTAAAAAGCAAAGC
>CAZCQT010000305.1:0-2772 GCA_964500905.1 uncultured Moorellales bacterium | reverse complement strand
TAGAATTATTCCTGATTTGTTTACAAGACCATCTATTTGTTCAAATTGAAAGTTAATCTTCCTTCGCACCTCATCAAGGACTATATCAATGCTTAGGAGCACTTGAGTATCAATTACATTGTTACTTTCGTAATCTGTTGCTGAAGCCAAGTTTACCTCCTGTTTTGCTTTGCATAAATACTATGTTAGGCAATATAGGTTTTGCCCTTTTGAAGCTTGAGCCGGTCCAGCAATTCGTCGTACAAAACCACCTCAACATTTTTAAGAGAACGCCGCAACACACGAAAGTCTTCCTTCTTGTTGTCATTGTCAAGCTGAGAGTTCTGGCCAATCAGCAACATAGCCCGAGGGCGAGCAATATCTGCAGTCAGCCCCTTTTCTCTTTTAATGCCTTTTACAAGGGCTGCTCCCTTATTTTCAGCGTTATATAAATATTTTTCTGCTTGTACCAAGGCTTTCACTGCCTCATTGCTCCAATAATAGTTTCCTCTGTCAGGTTTCTTGGCAAGGAGTTGAGTAGTAGGCAACTTAATCTCAAAGATATCTAAATAGCCTTGAGAATCGATAAGCCCAAAATCCATCTTTCTCGTTCCACCCAATTGAACATTTAATTGCGGGATGCTATCTATGTATCTTGCGTCAATTAAAAATAAATTTCGTTGGAGGTATTCCCCCCATTTATGTTCACTCTTACGACTTGTTAGCATATTCTCATATTGTTTTATAATCTCAATAATAGTAATGTCATCAACTTTCAATTTTGCCGACTCAAATAATCGACGTTTTTGTATAGTGGACATTCCGCGTTTTTTAAGCAATTTTTCAAAGAAATCTAATAGCATCTGTGCTTCATTAATCTCAAGATGCTCAATAAGGGTCTCATCAAGCTGAGATATTAACCTCTTGGTTCTTTCGCCGATACTGAGGCCTGTTGGTTTGTTAAAATGGCGGGGAAATAGATTGTTAAAATAGTTATCAACCCAAACACTCTTGTCCCTTTTATGTTCGTAATTAACGCGATTCAAAGCAACATGTAATTGACGAAACGAATTATAATTGAACCTGATCCTATAACCTGATTTGCTTTTTCTTATTGAATTTTTCCCTGCTTTGGAGATTGTTAATGAAGCCACGTCCATATCGGAAAGCTTTTTATTAAGGTAATATTCAACACCAGCTTTTATATAGCCTTTCTCATTAAATTCCGGAGGTAAACGTTTAAAACCCTCTATGGTTATAGTCTTTATCTTTGAATTTTGTTTGCGTGGTTGGAATATAACCGATAAATTTTTACGATCTTCAACACATGTCAGATGTTTCTCTCCGGGGTTAACGTCATCATAGACAAAGAATTCTTGTATACCGCCTGGTTTAGTTATTCTCTCAGTAACTAAGACCATTTTGCCCTCCATAAAGCAATGTCTGGATAAACCGCTCTTTATTGCTTTCCAAAGAAATATCTGTAAATTAAGATTATTGTTTCACCTCATATACTTTTAATACTTCATCGCCGTAGTGATTAATAACTTTTATAGCTATTTTGCCGGTTTTAGGTGGGGAAAATGGGCGGCTGACGGTTGAATAAAGATCTGCCCAAGCTGCTTCATCAATTTCAGCCTTAAGGGCTCTTTTAAGTTTTTCATAAGGTTGGTCGCTTCCTGTGAAGTATGCCTGGCGAACGAAGAAGCTTTCTTCATTATAATCGGTATCAATAAACCAACAAGCTATATCATCGGTAGAGTTGCTGCGTCTTTGTCCGGTAGTTGGGTCATAAACATCCACGCCTTTAATTTCAACTACCACCTTTCCGTCTTGGTGCTTGATATCAATATCGGGTTCACCAAACACCATAAACAGGTTCCCAGCTCCGGTTTTCTTTAAAAGTTCGTCGCTCATTAAGAATTCAGGGCTCATATTTACAATTAGAATATTCAATTTGCCGTATCGCTTGGCCTCCTCCCTTACATGTGGATCAAATGCAAAGCCGCAGACGAGCAACAAATCAAAGCCGATGCCCCGAACGGCTTCTTTGGCTGCTTCTTTAACCAGTTCCGGTCCAACAGTCCCATGTTCCGGTCCTATGTATACAGCAACCCGTTTAGTAGTGCCCTCTTGTTCTGTATATTCACCTTCCGCATGAAGCCATTCACCAGGGTAAGGATCAAGGCGCGTAAATTTCAATCTTTCGTTTTTAATCGTGTTTTGAACGCCGGATTTTTTAAGATTTTCCAAGATTACCGTTTCGAACTGACCAGTACCCGCTTCTCTTTGGGCTTCAATTTCTGCATCTGGCCGTGCTTCTTCAGCCCCAATAACACGATGTGGGGACAAGCTTTCAACGGTAAACGGGCCAGTTACGCGAATTCGTTTGTTATCTTCGTAGGGTTGGTCATAGAGTATTTCAGTATCAGCATGCCGGGCTATGGCCTCATCAATTTCTTTTTGACTCATGCCTTCTTTAATGTCAGGATTGTTAGCTATTGACTTTAGGGTAATATGAGGCACACGCTTATGAACAAAGCCCTTTTTAATGTCTCCTTCTGTTCTATAATCCGGTGGCGTGAGGCCGGTAATTTCGGTTTCCTTTTTAATACCTTCAGGTGAATCTGCCAATAAATAATATGGAAATTTAGCTGCCATCAGGCGTGTACGAGCTAGTGCTAAGGCTACACGACTGGTGTCAATGTAAATCCATCGCCTGCCCCATTGCTCAGCCACTAAGGAAGTAGTGCCACTGCCCCCAGTTGGGTCAAGGACTAAGTCACCTGGGTC
>CAZCQT010000304.1:0-2773 GCA_964500905.1 uncultured Moorellales bacterium | reverse complement strand
TTTTTTGCATTTGCTTTTTTACATACCAATTAATTAGCTTTTGTAGGGTTCCAACCTTATCTGCGGCACTTTTCAACTCTGAATCACCCGCCAGTAATTCATTCTTAGAAAGATCTATCTCTTCCGCGTTTAATTGATAGGAAGTCGCAAATAGATCTGCAACCTGTTTTTTGACCACCCCTCTAAGGGGTATATGGGAAATCATTCCGTAGGTCGCAGCCTGTCCGGTTTCACCTAGCTCAGGATGGGCTAAAACAGTTTTTACCGAAGCCCGTAAGTCGGCAAGGTATTCTTCAATAACCTTATCATGAGATGCAGTCACCATGGCATGAAGACCGTCAGGTCTTTGGATTCTATCAATAAACCAACCCTTATTCTCCATTACATCACCTACCGCAAAAATATTTAATCGGGGGGATACGGATCGATAAGAGAGCAGACTTGCTTGTGGATCCCCGATGATTTCCAAGCCATCTATCTCTGAAATACCCTTTTTTAGTCTTTTAGCGGCCGCCATTGTTCTTTTGGCCAACTGCTGATAACCTTCCATGCCGTTAGCCTGAATACTGGCCCAAGCGGCAGAATAAGCCCCTCCCGGCCTTGTCCCTAAAAGGGCAGGTGAAGCAAAAACTCCACCTGGCCAATCCTGATTAACAAAGATCTGATATTTAAAGTAGTCAATGCTTCTATATAAAAGGCAGGAGGCCCCCTTGGCGGCAAAACCATATTTATGTATATCAGCGGATATTGAGGTAACACCCGATACTCTGAAATCCCATAAGGGAAGATCTGTCCCATTGGCTTCCATAAAAGGCAAAAGATAGCCCCCCACACAAGCATCCACGTGCAGGGGAATGCTGTGCTTTTCAGCTATTTTACCCAGATCCTCAATGGGATCTATTATACCATGGGGGTATTCAGGAGCTGAACCGAGAATCAAGACTGTGTTTTTATTAATAAGATTTTCCACTGCTTTTATATCTACCTTAAAACCCCGATCAAGCGGTGCTCTGCGAATTTTAACTTTGAAGTATTCGGAACCCTTATCCCAAGCCACATGAGCAGTTTCCGGCAAAATCATTTCAGGCTTCCTGATGCCTTTGGCAGATCCAAGATCACGATAAGTTTTAACCGCTAATAAACAGCTTTCCGTACCTCCGGAGGTCACCACTCCGCAAGCATTGTCACCAATGTGAAATAGCTTGGCAGTAAATTTTAATATATCCTTTTCCAGCCTCTTAAGGCTTTTAAAAGCTGTGGGGTTAAGACCATTGGCACTAAAATATTTAGCATAGGCGGCTTCTAAAAACTCGGTATATTCTTTGTCCAGATAATAAACTAAACTCCAAAGCTTGCCTTCTTTGTAAATTGGGTCATCCTGTCCAAACCCCTCCAAGGCGGCCAGGATATCCTCATAGCTTCTCCCTTTTTCCGGTATGTTGTAATCCATTGTTGATTCCTCCTATTAAATCAGATAGCAGCGGCTAAGCCATCATTTTAAAAAGCATGGCTATACCAATACCCAAGTAGTTCCCTAAGGCATAGCCGATAATACCGGTTATAAGACCGCCAATCAAAATATCCTTATTCTTCAAAGCACTTGCTACCACAGGCACAAAGGGAGGCGAGCAAACTGCCGATACGGATGTAATAATCATAGTATCGGCATCAATTTTAAAGATCTTGCACAACAGCCCATGAATAAACATGCTGCCAACAATTGCAAAGGTAACATGCAAGAAGATTGTCCAATTAATGTGAATAAGCACATCAAATTTTGTCATGGAAGCAACGGTAAAACAAAAGATATAAATTATATACATTCCCAATTGGAAGGTATATTTAATACTGCGCACCGCTTTAATAAAAGAGGCGGCAATTCCCAAGGTGGTGATCAAAAAGATTGTTATTGCCGTACCGGAATCGGCAGGAAACAGTTCACCTACTACAAAGGCCAGGGCAAGTATAGCCGCCGATAATAAAAAAGCTTTCAACAAGCCTTTTATAACAGTGGGCTCAAGTAGTTTTCCATAGGCTTCAATAGATTCATCGCTTATATCTGTTGCCTTTGCCTCTACAAAATTCCCCAGGTGCTGATAGGGTTTTAATCCGAAGACCTTTTGAAAAAACGCCCTGGCAACAGAAACCATAAAAAATATGTATATCAATGAAATAACTGTATCATAAGTATTAAAGAGAATGTAGGTCTCATTATCCACCTGCAAGGCGGCCTTGATAGCAGCCACATTTGGTGTGCCACCGGTATAAAGAGCAGTTGCCATACCCCCCAACTGCCAGCCTTTGTCCACCCCGGATAAAAGGGTAAACTGCAGTATGAAAACAGTAATTGTGATAGCGACAATAGCTAAAAGCATGGAAATAAGACTGGCTCTTGACAACTTAAGCCACCTTTTCACATCAAGGGAAAACAGCAGCATAGGCAGAGCAATTGCAACGCTGATATCCTGTATATTCAACTGATATGCCGTAAAACCGGAGGGAAGAATACCCACATTGCCCACTATTATGCCTGATAAGTAACAGATTAAAACCAAACCAAGCTTTTTAAGTAAACTTATTTTGGCAGATAGCCAAATAATAAACGCTGGAAATAAGATAAATAATGACAGGGCAACCAGATTTTGAGTCATAAAGCACCCGCTTTCCCCTAATTTTGCGATTTAAGAACACCACACTATTGTAAATAAAAACAACTGAAAAATCTATCCCAAATTATTATAATCATAATATTACAAAGGTTCCGCCTGCTTTG
>CAZCQT010000303.1:0-2777 GCA_964500905.1 uncultured Moorellales bacterium | reverse complement strand
TGCACTGGCTTTTCCCATTATCGGTTTCCAAATTACCGGAGCTCACTATTTTCAGGCAGTAGGGAAGCCTCGTCCGGCTATGACCCTAAGTGTAATTCGGCAAGTGGTGCTTTTGATTCCTTTTGTAATTTTCTTTCCCAAATTTATCGGTTTACAGGGTATTTTTTGGGCCTTTCCCGCATCCGATTTAGGTGCGGCTTTACTAACAGGTTTTTGGTTGGCCTTTGAGCTGAGGGGAATGAAGGAAAAAGAAACTTGCAGCTGTAAAGAAGAACCCGCTTGGGGCGAGTGTTGACAAAAAATGCGGTGATATTTATCCTTTGGGTTGCTCCGGGGAAATTAAAAGAGAACCCATCGCCGATGAGGTTCTCTTTTAATTTTTAAAAGGGTGATCAAAATTAGAGTTTTATGTGTGTTGGCTTATTGGACAAGGCTTGCATTAAAGGAGTTGAAGCCTTGGTTCATGCCAAAACCGCCGCCCTTGCCCATCCTTTGCCCTTTACCGAAACCATTGCCTTGCCCCATCATGTAGGGGCCTTGGAAATCGCAGTTTTGCTTCTGCCATTCAAGCCGTAGGGCATTGTTTTCCTTCATTAAGGCGGCTTGCTCCTGTGTGATTAAGCCGGCATCAACATAGAGATCAACCAGTTGATTACGATATTCCGCCATTTTAAGGCGGATATCATCAATGGCCTTTTGTTGTTCATCTGTTACACTGGCCATTGCCATAGGTGCAATTAAAGCCACTGCCAGGAAGGATACCAATAGCAAAAATGAAACTTTTTTAATCATTATGTTCACCTCCTTTTGCCTTTCTGACTCTACTTGCGATAAAAAGAAATAATTTAGGGGGGTGGCCATAAAAAATTAATTGCTTTAGAAAAATATCCTGACCTCCCTAAAACGGAATTTGCTTTCGCATAAATTAATGAAAGGGTGACTTTGGTTGAATGAAAATGAAATGAATAATAGTTATCTTCAGGCCAAAGTAGATCCGGCAATCAGGAATAAACTGATAGAAGAATCCAAGGAAAGAATCTATAAAATTGCTTGCCATGTTGCCGGCAAAAGACTTACCTGGGAAAATGATGATGAATTGAGCATTAGCCTAATCGCTTTCGATGAGGCTATTGACACCTTTGATTTAAGCAAAGGGAAAAGCTTTTGGGGCTATGCTAACTTAGTAATTAAGAATCGCTTGCTGGACTATTTTCGAAGGGAGTCCGCTTGGGAGAAGAGAACCCTTTATGGAGAAGACGATGATTCCGTAGGGCTTGAAATAGCCCAAAAGGAAGCAAAAGACGCTTTCTATCAAATGAGGCAGGAAGAAGTGAATCGGGAAAGGGCGGAAAGAGTACTTTTATTTGAGCAATTATTGCTGGAATACAAAATTTCCCTCAAGGATTTAGCGAAGGATTCTCCAAAACATCGTGATACAAGGGCTAATTTATTGGCTGTGGCATCCTTATTGGCGGGCAACAGGGATCTGTTGGAAAAATTATTTTCCACAAAAAAACTCCCCATTAAGGAGCTGATGCTAATAACCGGGCAAAGCAGAAAGGTTTTAGAAATGGGCAGACGCTATTTGATTGCCTTAACCCTAATTCTCTCTCAGCCGGAGTTTGACTTTATTAAAGAGTTTTTACAACCCCTAAAGGAGGTGGAGTTATGAAAAAGCAGGGCATTGTCTTAAAGTTAGAGCAAAACAAAATGATTGTGTTGACTGATGAGGGAGAGTTTTTGACAAGGCCCATACCTGAAAACAGACCTCTTCTAGGGACTAAGGTGAACATTTCCGTTGAAAAACCGGCGTACCTTTTCAGAAAACTGTCTGCGGTGGCTGTGTTGTTAATTTTTGTCTTATCCGTTGGCATTCTTCGCCCTATTTTAATTTCACCTGCGGTGGCGGCAGTTGCCTTTGATTTGCCGATAGGAATTGAGTTAGGCGTAGATGAAAAAAACAAAGTGGTCAAGGTAACTACTAGAGATAAGCAGGGGAAGGAGATAGCGGCGGGTTTGGATTTAAAGGGAAAGGATGTGTATTTAGCTGCAAATCAACTGATAGAAGCTACCTTCAGATTCAGCGATACTGATTCTGCCCAGGAGGGTGCCTTTTTGGTAACAGTCATGCCCTTAAGAGGCCGCGGAAAAATGATGCTGGATGCTCATCTGCTTAATGAAAGCATGAGAGCAATGTTGAGCCAGCAAGCTTTCGATGGCTACTTCATTTTACAAAAAAGCAACGAAGATTTGCGTAAACAAGCGGCCAAGGTGGGTTTGCCTGTTGCAAAATACCTGCTATGGCAAAGAAACCTTGATGCAAATAACGAATTAATCAGCATAGAGGAATTAAAGGCCTTATCCATGGACTCCTTGGTATCCGAAGGGGAAGAAATGCTGGAGAAACGTTTTCCGGGTATGTGGCATCACCTGGGGCATCAAAGTGGAATGGCCGGCATGGGTTCTCAAATGGGGCATGGGGGTATGGGCCCCGGTAGCCAAACCGAATTGCCTACAGGAAAGCAACATCAACAAGGTAAAGGTATGATGAAATAACAAAAGGCCCCGGCGGGCCTTTTGTGCTAAATGAAAGCCACCGGAGGTTTTTAAGCACATGGGAGGTTCCCCGAAAAAATTTAATTTTTCGGTTGCAGCCGAATGTCCCCCCTCCTTAAACGGAAGAATGAAAAACCTTGGGTAGCCTTCAAAGGATCTTTCCAATATTAAGGATCAATAGAGAAAACGAGAAGGATCAGGATCAGGAAAATCGCAAAAGC
>CAZCQT010000302.1:0-2818 GCA_964500905.1 uncultured Moorellales bacterium | reverse complement strand
GGACTGCTTTAATGAAAGAAGATTAACAATAACAGCCTATATGGGAACCGATAAAGATAAAATTGTAGGCTGTTTAATTATGTCGCTATGTTGCCTCAGGGGCAATAAAAGCCTTTAAGGGTTTGCCCTACTAGGCAATACAGCAACACTTTTGGTTCAAAATATGAGCATGAAATGGTCGTTATAAAATATTAAAGTAGCGTAGCTTCAAATAGTTATTCTATACATAAGGAGTCTTAAATAATGAAAGAAAAAATCTACCTATCATCGCCGCACATGAGTGATGAGGGTTATGAAATGCAGTATATACAGGAAGCCTTTGATACCAACTGGATAGCGCCCCTTGGTCCAAACGTAGATGAATTTGAAAAAGAATTTGCTACCAAGGTAGGGGCAAAGCATGCTGCTGCACTATCCTCCGGTACCGCAGCTATTCACATGGCGCTCAAAGCCGTCGGTGTGGGTGAAGGAGATATTGTGCTATGCCAGAGCTTGACCTTTTCAGCAACAGCCAACCCTATTATTTATCAAAACGCAAAACCTGTTTTTATAGGTAGCGATTATAACACATGGAATATGGACCCGGAAGCACTGGAAGAAGCTTTAACTAAATATGGCAACAGAGCAAAAGCTGTTATTGTTGTTCACTTATATGGGCTGTCTGCAGATATGGATAGGATTATGGCCATCTGCGACAAACATAAGGTTCCGGTTATTGAAGACGCTGCAGAATCACTAGGTACCTACTATAAAGGCAAACATACTGGCACCATCGGCGATTATGGCATTTTCAGCTTTAACGGCAATAAAATAATCACCACCTCCGGGGGAGGCATGCTGGTATCTGATAACAAGGAAAGAATCGAAAAAGTCAGATTCTGGTCTACTCAGGCCAGGGATAAGGCTAGACATTACCAACATAGTGAACTGGGTTTTAACTACCGTATGAGTAATATTGCCGCCGGAATTGGTCGGGGTCAATTAAAGGTATTAGATAAAAGAGTGTCGAAAAAGAAATATATCTTTGAATATTATAAAAGGGAGCTTGGGGAACTCCCAGGCGTGGAATTCATGCCCATTAATAGTTGGAATGAGCCGAACTGCTGGCTAAGCTGCCTAACCCTCACTCCCCGTCATTGCGAGGAGCGAAGCGACGCCGCAATCTCTCTTTTGTGTCACCCCGAGCCTCTTTTACGGCACCCCGAGCCCCTTTTAAGTCATTCCGAGCGTAGCGAGGAATCTCATGCAGTTACACCCTTAAACATAATGGAGGCTCTAGAAAAAGAAAACATCGAATCAAGACCAATCTGGAAACCAATGCACCTGCAGCCATTCTTCGCAAAGTACGACTACATTGGTAGAGAAGTGAGTGAAAAAATCTTTGAAAACGGCATTTGTCTACCATCAGATACAAAAGTGACTGATAAAGATCTGAAAAGGGTATGCAGAATAATTAAAAGATTATTCTAACCGCAAAACCCTTGGTTTTCTCTACCACCCTAGTGATTTAATTTTTTTAAAAACTATTGATATTTTAAATTTGATCTTTGTTTTAGTATGGCATATACTATTAATACTCAATTAATGAAAACGTATCAAAGGGGAGAATCCTATGGCTACCAAAAGCATTCTTAAAAATATTGATATTAAAGACAGAAGAATGGGGCGTGCCATCATATCTGCATTAGAAAATGCAGAAGGTAAGAAGAGCAAGCAAGTGATAATGAGCCGTACTTTTAAGGAAATAAAAGGGGATAAAATAAAGAGCCTATTTGGAGATAAGTAAGTGGCGGGTTACATTCAGATTAACTTAAAGGAACTTTTAAGGTATGCAGGAGAGGACGAAACAAAAAATATCCTCTCTAGTTATTTGTGCCCTTTAAATAAAGATGTGGACAGCTTTTTGAAACATAAAGCGGTTGAATTTTCGAAGCAGGGCATAGCCGCTACTTTTTTAGTTTTTGCTTCCTATAAAAAGGACTATGTTTTGGTGGGATATTTCACTCTTGCCACTAAAATTATAGCAGTATACAGGACAGGTTTAAGTAAGGCAATGCAAAAAAGAATAAGAAAATTTGCTCAATATGACAGCGGTTTTAAACGGTACCACCTAGCCGCATCGCTGATAGGTCAATTGGGGAAAAATTATCAAAATAATTACAACAACTTAATAACTGGTGATGAACTTTTAAAGCTTGCATGTGAAAAAGTTAAGGAGATACAAGTTAATATTGGAGGAAGATTTGTTTACTTGGAATGTGAAGATAAGGGGAAATTAATTGATTTTTACTCCGATAATGGTTTCGTTCGATTCGGCAATCGCGCACTCGATAGGGACGAAATAGGTGTAATGGAGGGTAGATATTTAGTGCAAATGTTGAAATACCTTGGTTCATGAATTCATCGGATATATTGTTTTTGATTGATTTTAAGAGGCATAAATCCCAAGGGATTCTTTTTTGCGCTTATGGCTAAAAAAAGTCTTTTATGGTGGTGGTAGTTATCTATAAAAAACACATAAAACGCCCGATGGATTTTACCCTTTCTTTAGCGGCATTTATTATCCTAAGCCCCGTTTTGCTAGTGATTGCCATACTAGTTAGGCTTAAATTAGGGAGCCCGGTAATATTCAAACAGCAAAGACCCGGGCTAAATGAAGAGATATTTATGCTATATAAATTTAGAACAATGACAAATAAGAAAGATGAGCATGGGGAGTTGCTCCCCGACAGTGAAAGGCTTACCAAGTTTGGTAGACTATTAAGAAGCACCAGCCTAGATGAACTACCGGAATTATTTAATATTCTTAAAGGCGATA